>JBKJIP010000342.1:0-11626 GCA_046598515.1 Fimbriimonadaceae bacterium
GTCCGAACGACGATCCTTAATGACAGCTTGATCAACGGATATGCCTACTTCGGATACGGGGGAACCGAGGAGCCGAACCCGGGTGTGTTCCGGTCGTATGGTCGAGTTAGCAAGATCGATCCGGCCACCGGCATGGAAGTGGACTTCTTCGACACACCCTATGCTGAGGGCACGGCCATAACTTCTCCGCGAGATTCTGCATCGGGCCAAGCCACTGGCAAGCGCATCAACTTTCTATTCGACCAGGGCCCCCGCGCTCGGGTTTACTCATTCAACGAGAATCTCGACGTGACGGGCGACTGGATCTCGCCCATGAATTCCGTATTCTCCGGCGGTCTTGAGATCGATCCTTATGGCGAGATTTGGGCTTCGCTCTGTAACAACGAAGTGATAACCGGATTCAAGCTCAACGCGAACAATGCGCTCCGATTCACCCAGAGCACGTCTCTCATGGCGTTGCTGCTGCCCTACATGGAGCAGGACAATATCTACAACTTCAAGAGCGGCGACATCGTCAACTGGCGAAGCGATCTAAATGGTATGCAGATTGTCTGCGTGCAGCAGGCCCCGGTCGCGATGACAGACGGCGTGTACCAGCCGAAGACGGGACGGCTGTTCCGGCCCAATCTTCCGGTCACGAATAATGATCGGTACGCCGCCGGCGCTGCCATCACGATCACTCAGCAGCCGGCTCACGGAACCGTGACAATGGGCTCAACCGGCTTTTTCAACTACACTTCGGCGCCGGGTTACGTAGGCCCCGACTCGTTCAAGTACACCCTCACCAAGGCTGGGCTCAACACGAGCACGGCAACGGTGAACCTCAACGTGAAGCAGAACTGATTACCCCTCCCCTTGGCCCCGGCTCGCCGGGGTCAAGACTCTGAAGACTATGAATAGAATCGGCCTTTGTATATGCCTCGGTGTCCTCGCTGGCCCACTTTCGGCTCAGCCTCTACGTCTCGCATGGAACAAGCTGAGCACTTCGTCCGGCATCGAAATGGATGTCGTTCGCGACGGCTTGATCGATTCTCAGGGACGCTTCGTGGTGGCCGGTTCGACCAAGCTGCCAAATGGTAAGCGGGTTGCCAGCATCAGTATCTTCAATCGCAATCGCGCCCTGATCGATTACGCCGAATTCGCACCAAGCGGGGACGCTTCGAGCGAAGTGACGCGGCTTATGGAAGACCAGGGCATGTTCTACTTCTTCCGCACCAGAACGGAGACGGTCGACAATAACGAGACTATCACAATCCACAAGGCCGATGCCGGACTGAACCTGCTCGGATCCAACACCGTCCCGGGCACGGCTGCCCCCGGAATGGACCGCATAACCGGTTCCTTCTTCGACGAGGCCGACGCCATCTTTGGAGTTGGCTCCGGCTCGGAATCCGGTCAATATCGGACGTTCATTGCCAAGATCGACGCATTGACCCTTGCCGCGACAACTCTCGAACTTCCCGGCCTAACCCCAAATCCCGTTCGACCGTCCATCACCTATGGGGCCGGACAGACGGTGGTGGTCGGCATGAATGTCGCGAGCATTGGCCGTGTCCGGGGATTTACCAAACTGTTTGCCTCCAAGTGGGTGTTGAGCGAGCTCGATGCGTTCACGGCCACCTCGATCATTTCGAATGTGGTCGCCTTTGGCGACTCGATCTATTACACCGCGGCCAAGAATCAAGACATTGAGGTGGAAAACGACGAGACCCATTGGGTCGGACGCGATGTGATCGCGTCGTCGGGCACGATCGTCGAGTCAATCGACTTCCCATCTTATGTCTTCCAGAACCGGGTCCAGCCTGGTCCACTTGTGGCGGGAGCATCGGGAATCCATGCGTCTTTTCGGGTCGATGGCCGAACGGTCGTGAAGCGGCTTTCGACCAACATGGAACTGCTCGGCACCTACGATGGCGGCGTGACATCGACTCCGCAATCTCTTCTCCTCGATAAGTTCGGCGAAGTCTTCGGAGCGACCCGATTGGCCCAGGGTTCACCGAACGTGCTCGGGGTCTTCAAGCTGAACGCCTCCAATGTACAGCGCTACACGCACAACCAAACCGATTGGGACTTCCTGTGGTCGCCCCATGAGTCAGGCAGCGCTCAGCATGATGCCTCCGGCGACCTGTTCACCTGGGAGACGGATGGGACTCGGATGCGATTGTCTTGCTACCAGCAGGCGCCTGTCGCCGTCACCGACGGAGGCTTCCAACCGAAATCCGGCAAACTCTTCCGCCCATCTTCCCCGGTGACCATGAATGACCGCTACGCGGCTGGCGCCGCGATCACGATCACCCAGCATCCGGCTCACGGAACCGTGACAATGGGATCGACCGGCTTCTTCAACTACACCTCTGCTCCCGGCTACGTGGGCCCTGACTCGTTCAAGTACCGACTGACCAAGCCCGATTTGAATGTGAGCACGGCGACGGTGAATCTGAACGTCAAACCCTCTTAAATCCTCCCTTGGCCCCGGTTCGCCGGGGTCAAGTCACTCACCTAGTATTTTTGCTGGGGCTGTCCGTCAAAAAACTTGCTAACATAGAATGCATGAGAAGGTGCGTCATTCTCCTCGCTTTGCTGTGCGTCGTCGCCAGCTCGCAGGCTCAATCCGGCTGGAGCCGATACCGGGTCACTACCAAGAACGATGCGGAAGCAAGGAGGGTCAGCGATTCACCGCTCGGCCTGTTCTCCGAGAACGTCGTCGTGGGGGAAACCGATATGATCGTCGGCCCCGGCGAGTTTCCGAGACTTCTCGCCCTCCGGTTGCCGTTCCAATTGGTCTCTGAGCTCCCCGACCCCCGAAACTGGGATCAGCGACCCGGCACGGACGATTTCACGACGGACTATCTGCCGTACGATGACATGATCGCCCAGTACGAGACGTGGCGAGCGCTTTATCCGCAATACATCACCCGCACCAACATCGGAACGACATGGGGCGGCCGCACCGTATGGTGTTACCGATTCCTCAACAATGCCACCGGTGAACGGCAGATCAGCCACTCTTTCGTGATGACCTGCGGCATTCACGCTCGAGAGTGGATCTCGCCGGCGGTTGGCATGTATGTCATGGATCGCCTGATCCTCTCCGCGCTCACTCGCAGCGGGTTTTCTTCGACGGTCCCCAATGGAACCGCGTTCTATATCGTGCCATCCCTAAATCCGGACGGCTATGTTTACTCGTGGACCAACAACCGCATGTGGCGGAAGAATCGTCGCGCCAATAGTGGAGGTTCTTTCGGCGTCGACCTGAACCGAAACTTCTCCAAGGGCTGGGGACTGAACTCAGGTTCGAGTGGCTCGCAGAGTTCCGACACCTATCGGGGTCCCAGCGCTTTCAGCGAACCGGAATCGGCCGGGCTGCGCGATTACATGGACACGCTGACGGGCATCAAAGCATCGATCGACTTCCATAGCTATGGCCAGCACGTGCTGACGCCTTGGGGCTACACGACGACGCAAGCTCCCGGTCACAACTGGCTCATGGCCACGGGCACGGCGATGCGCAACGCGATCAATGCGACCCACGGCAAGACCTATGACGTCGGTCCGACCTCGACCACGCTCTATCTTGTCTCCGGAAAGGGTCCGGATTACATCTACGATCGTTGGAACGCGGCCGCCTATACGATTGAACTACGGGACACCGGTAGCTTCGGCTTCCTGCTCCCCGAAGATCAGATCCTGCCCACCGCACAGGAAGCATGGAACGGCGTGCAGGCGCTCGTCCTGCGCATGCTGAATCGCTAATCGATCCTGAAAACGATCGCGGCTCGAGATGTGCCGCGGTCGTTTTTTCGCTCCTTTGGCCGTGTCCCGAATCGAATCTTCTAGTGCGCGCAGTGTGCCTCGATTCCAACTTGGCATCCCGGAACCATTCCGGGAAGACGGAGTCGGCCGAAGCCTCTTCCCAAGAGGGAAGCTGGTCGAGAGGGGAGGATTCCACGCCTTATTGAACCGTATTGGTGCGTAGGTTGAGTTTTTATCCCGATGATCGGCGAACACTTTGCGAGGACTACAGAATGGGCGTAGAATATCAGCGTGGACTATCGCGACAGGATTGTGAGTGATCCCGAGATTCGGGCGGGCAAGCCAACGATCAAAGGGAGCCGCCTTGCGGTTTCCGACATTCTCGAATACATGTCTGCGGGCGATAGCGAGGAAGACATTTTAAGGGAATTCCCTCTGTTGTCGCCGGAAGACATTAGGGCCTGCTTAGCCTTCGCAGCAGATCGAGACCGTTACACCCGGATCGCGCGTTGAAGCGGATTCTCATCGACGAAAACTTGCCGCCTTCTCTTGTAAAGGTTTTCCAGGCGGCGTCCATTGAGGCGTTCCATATCTGTGATTTTGATCTCCGATCCGGAAACGATCGAGCAATCTGGGCTCAAGCAACGATCTTGGATGCAGCGGTGGTGACAAAAGATAGCGATTTTCTGGACATTGCCACCCTCTCACCGAACGCGCGGGTTATCCTCTATCAGCTAGGAAATGCTCGTCTTAAAGATGTGATCGCTTTCACCGCCACCCACTTGCCCGTGATCGCAGCCTTTCTTGAATCGGAGGACAGATTCCTTGTGCTTCGCCGGGAAGATGGCACGTCGGACTAGTCGGCATTTTTGAAATGGGGAAATCGGCCCGGCTGGCTTAAAAAATGCCCGCCGCAGTAACCCAGCTAGTTCACGCCACACGCCCTCGTGTGGCGGGCCGCCCAGCTTGGAAGTTTTGTCTCTGCGTTTCGACCGGGACGGTCGAACTACGCATGACCGGGACGGTCATGATACGGAGTTGGCGATTGGGAACCAGCCTGGCGTGGCGTAGATCTTGTCGGCGAGCCCCTTGGGCAAAACCAAACTCTCCATTGCTCCTTCCGCCGGAATCTCGAGGTCTACCTCGCGGCCCTCGCGAATCCGTGTCGCGAAGTCCGCGTTCATAATCGCGCCGCGACCGACCGCCACTAGGTCCGCCCCCATCGCTAAAAGCTCATCGGCATTCTCGCGGCTGAGTACGCTCCCGACCCCAATAAATGGGATCCGCTTATCGATCACCTGCAGAATCTTCGCAATCACCGGTTCCTCGAAGTCTCCCACCAAAGAAGCAATGCGGTAATCGCGGGTCGAACCATGAATCCACGCCAAGGGGCGCGAGCAAAGTGCCTCCAAAAGCTGAGCCGTCAGTGGCCACCGGATCCCCGGCGTCTCGATCTCCTCGGGAGAAAACCGATAACCGACGGGATAGTCCAGCCCCACCGCCGCGAAGACGGCGTCGACCACGGCGAGGGGAAACTTGAGCTCATCAACCCAAGCATCTTCCCGCCGATTGCTGTGCGGAGAGACGAACTGCTGTATCAAGTAAGTGTTCGCCCCATGGATTTCAATTGAGTCGAAGCCAGCCTCGTGCCCTCGACGAGCCGCATCGCCGTAGGCGAAGATCATTTCCACAATCTCGTCCTCGGCCATGGCGTTTGGGGTCTCCGCGTTCGGCCTTTCCGCCGGAATGGCGGAAGCCGATATGGATCGCCCGCACAAGCGGCTTGGGCATTGCCGGCCGCCGTGATGAATCTGAAGGCAGGACTTGGCTCCACCCTCTCGAATCGCATCCGCCACGCGGCGAAGGGAAGGAATGAAACGGTCGTCCGAACAATGCCATTGACCATCGAATGCATGGCCCGTGGGATGAATACAGCATGCGGCTGTCATGACCAGACCGAACCCGTCCTCGGCTCGGTGCTTGAGATAGGGGATCTCGTCGTCGGAGATAACGCCATCAGGCCGGGAGGCATAGGTCGTCATGGGGGCCAAAACCAGCCGGTTGGGCAAGGTTAGACCGGTCGGTAAAGAATACGGCTCAAACAGCAGTGGATTCACGTGCGAATAGCATATCAAAGAAACCCTGATCCGTGAGTCCCTTGGACCGCTGGCGCGCTTCCTCTATCTCAGCCGGTGTGAGCGTTTCAAGAACTTTGGGCAACTCTCGCCCATAATCCCGGCGCATGCATGGGATCATGAGCATCCCTTGTCGTTCGCGCGCGACGTCGGCGCGGCCCCAGCAGAGCGCCGCATCCGCATGCCGCCCGGCGGCGGCGAGGATGTTCCCACCAATGGTTAGGGCGGATTGGCCGAGGGCGATGCCGTTTTCGACGTACATGGTGTAGCTGCGATGTAGGTGCTCCATCGCCAGATCGAGCTTGCCGTGGCGGTAATCGATCAGGGCGCGATTGTAATAGAGGTGGGCCATCCTGCTTTGCAGTTCCGTTTGGGACCACAAGGATCGCGCTCGCTCGAAGATCAGTTGCGCCTCGTCGTGCCGAGTATGCCCGACGGCGGCTCCCAATCCCGTGAGAGCGCCGGCCAAAGTAGCCGCATCCCCTGACTGCTCCGCGAAGGCAACGGCTTCGATGAAGTTAGGCTCCGATTCCGCCTCTCGCCCCTGGTCGAAGATGATCCACGCCAGATTCAAGTGGCAGTTGGCCGCTGACTTGGGATCGCCGCCTACTTCAGGCAGCAATGCAATCGCTTCCTCAAGTGCTTTTTGCGAGTATTCGAACGCCCCGAGCGTGATCGCGGCGCTAATCGAATCCGTCCGCGCTTCGATGCGCAGAAGCCGGTCTCCGGCCGCATCGGCATGCTTTTGAGCGAGAAGGTATTCGTCGTAGGTAGGTCGGATGTTTCTTAGGCCGTAGTGCGTACTGGCGAGGAGCATGTGCGCCCGCGCCTTGGTCGCATCATCGAGGAGGTGGCCGGTAGCCTTCATCAGGGCTTCGAAGGGGCCAAGCCAAATCTGAGGTCGGCCGCGTCGGTCGATGAAATCCTGGAGCGGAAGTACCATGTCCCAGGCCGTCTCTGCGGGGACTCGGCCCTCCGTTGCGTGCTCGATCGCCGCCAAGATATTGCCCGTGTCAGAAACGATACGCGCCGCCCAGGAGGCGGGTTCCGTCTCTCGCTCGCTGGAGGTGCACAGCTTGTGAACGTATTCGAAGTGGCGCCGAATGGCGGAATCCTGCAGATCGGGTTCTTCGGCAAGAAGTGTGGCCGCCATTTCTCGCACGGTTTCGAGCATTTCAAAGCGCAACTGCTCCGTTGCCTCGCTCCAAATGACCAAAGAGCAACGGCATAGCCGTAGAACTTCCTCTTCTGAGCTCGGTCCGAGAAGAGACTCGGCAAGGGCGTTGTTAAAGCCGCCCCGGCACACGCCGAGGGTGGAAAAGGCGTTTCGCTCGCTCTGAGAGAGCAGCGCCAAACTCCATTCGACGACTGTGCGCAAACTGCGGTGCTGCTCGCGAAACTCCGTTCGCGTCGTGCCCAGATCTAGTCTCCGTGAGATCGATGCAATCACCTGGGCGGGAGTAAGCGTGCCGAGTTTGGCCGCCGCCAGTTCGATAGCGAGAGGAATACCCTCCAGTTTTTGGCTCAGCAAGAGCACGCTCTGGGCGTTCGCCGGTGTTACCGCAAAGCCGGGGCGAACCGGTTGCGCGGCATCGACGAGCAACTCCACGCTCGGCGCGGCCCGAAGACCCGCGAGGTCGCGATAGTCCGTGGGCAGCGGAAGAGGAAGCACGGGATATAGCCGCTCTCCTTCGATATCGAGCGGCACGCGGCTGGTGACGAGAATCGTGAGGCCTTTGCAGCTATCGAGGAGAGCGCGGACGGCCGCTCCCGTGGCGGGAATGATCTGCTCGGCATTATCAAGGACGAGGAGCGCCGGCTCGTTGCCGATCATGGCGGCTACCGAATCGAGGGCGTCCACGCCCTTCTCCGGCGCCGCGGAAACCGTTGAAAGCAAGGCTTCGTGAAGCTGAGCGGTGTCTTCGAGACCGACCATCGCCACGAACCAGGCGCGACCGTTCAGGCCGTCGACCATGTCGTGCCAGGTCCGCATGCCCAGGCGTGTTTTGCCGCTGCCGCCAAGACCCAAGAGGGTGACGAGTCGAACACCTTGGCCAGGGGAAAGCAGTCCGCGAAGGTCGCTCAGTTCGCGGTCGCGTCCGAAGAAGCTGTTTCGTGGCGGCGCGGCTTCGCGGCTCAGCACGAGAGCCGCCTTTGCGGGCACGTCGCCCACGCCTCGACGAGGCATCGAATCCAAAACCGCAAGTGCATCGTCTCCTGCCATTTCACCCCACGTTTCGTCGAGCATTCGCTCGAGCTCCTCGAATTGCTTCATGGCTTGGCTGCTTTGGCCGGCGCGAACGTAGGCTTTCATCAGCGCGACATGCAAATCTTCCCGCGTCGGGCAAAGGCCGAGCGCCCGCCGCCCCAACGTGACCGATCCGCCCAGATCGTCGGACTTCAAATCGATCAGTTCGCAAACGGCTTGGGCATAGGATTCCTCGATCTCCAGCGCCTGCGGCAGAATCCAGATGTCTCCGAATCCGGGGAGGAAGTGACCCTCGTAGAGAGCGACGGCTTGTTCGAGGTTCATCTTGCGATCGGTAGTCGAATCCAGATGTGCTTGAAGCTCGCGAACATCGGTTGCGAAGCCGCCTTCCTTGAGCTCGATCGTGTCCCGATCCGACCAAAGGTATTGGGCCGGATCCCAGTCCGTATCTTCGAAGGTCGACCGGAGCGAACTGAGTGCCACGCGCAACGAATGCCGCCCCTTCTCCGAATCGGATTCCGGCCAGAGAGCGTCCACCAGCAGCTCTTTCGAAATGCGTCTTCCGGCGTAATAGGCCAGATAGGCCAGAAGGCTGGCCGTTTTCTTCGTCCGAAAGGTCGCGGACTGCCCTTTTCGCGAAACCCGAAACGTACCAAGGAGCTGGATGCGCCAGGGTTCCCCCGAACCTGGATCGGTTCGCTCTACGTTCACATTCCAAATATAGCACCGCCCGCTTAATCAGGGGTCGCCACACCAAGCGAGCATCTCCATTGATTTCATCTTCTAGATTAAGGAATTGTTACCGTCACAGAAACGTCACAACTCCAAATTGTTAAGGTTTTGGAGCGATGCAGTCTGGAACTGCCCGATTCGGTTATGTGCACCGGTGCGAATCTCATTAACTAGATTTGGCTTATTCCCCTTGGCGACTTTGCGCCTTTGCGTGAGAATGCTTATCGGTGAGTGGTAGCCTGTCGCCGCGGCACGAGCATCCGCGGCCCACATTTGGCTTTCCTCGTCCTCACCCTTTGCGACCTTCTTTAACCGCAGAGGGGCACAGAAAGGCACAGAATTGGCTTTTTCCCCTTTGCGACTTTGCGACTTGCGCCTTGGCGTGAGAATCCATTCGGTGAACGAGAGGCCGTCGCCGCGACACCATCATTCACGGCCTACACCTGGCTGGGACAAACAAGTCCGAAAGCCTGTCGTAACAGTTAGGACACCAGGCTAGAAGCCGGTGCCTCGTCTCCTCGGCGAGCGGAGTAAGCCAACGACCGCGGAGGCGGTCGTAGATTTCTAGCCCCGGCGTCGCAGGTCGGGCCAACCGGCCCGACCGAAGACCCGGGGTAGGGGGCCACCACACAAAGCGCGAAGATGGAGCCGAACACGACAAGGGCGATAGCCCGAAGGAGGCTCGACTCCATCTTCGCGCGCCCAGGGCGAGGGAGCAACGGTTTCTTAACTCAAACCAGGTACCGTCGCTCACAAGATGAATCGGCGTGATTTTCTTCGTGGTTCCGGCGCGGTCCTCGCATCTGTCGCCGTCATGCCCATGGCCCGGGCGTTTGGGCTGGAGTCCTTCCCGCTGGACGGCCAAGGCGTCCGTTACGCGGAAGGTTACGTCTTCCATGACCAGAACGGCAACGGCCACCGCGAAAGCGGCGACCAAGGCATCTCGGGGGTGTGCGTCTCCAACGGAAGGGAAGTGGTGCGCACGGACCGCAACGGCAAATGGCGGTTACCAGTAACGGAAGACACCATCCTCTTCGTGATCAAACCCGCGGGCTGGAAGGTCCCGCTCGGACACAACAACCTGCCTGACTACTACTACATTCACAAGCCGAAGGGCTCGCCCGAGTACAAGTATCCTGGCGTCTCGCCGACCGGCGAACTGCCCGCATCCATCGATTTCCCTCTCCAACCGCAGAAGGAATCCTCCAAGTTCAAGATGGTCCTCTTCGGCGATCCTCAGCCGCGGAATCAGACTGAAATCGACTACATCGCCCATGACGTCATCGAACAGGTCGTTCGCGACGCCGCCTCCGTGGACGCTAAGTTCGGACTGAGCCTTGGCGATGAGATGTTCGACAATCTGAACCTCTTCGAGAGCCTGAATCGCACGATCGCGACCATTGGGATCCCTTGGTACAACACCGTCGGAAACCACGATATGAACTACGACGCCCCCGACGACGCGTCGTCGACGGAGACCTTCCAGCGCATCTTTGGCCCGACTTACTACGCGTTCAACTATGCCAAAGTTCACTTCATCGTGCTCGACGACGTGGTATGGCACGGCGCCAAACCGGGCGGCTACCACGGCGAACTGACGCAAGTCCAACTGGATTTTGTGAAGAATGATCTGGCCATGGTGCCCAAGGACGTGCTCGTCATGGTCGCGATGCATATCCCGCTCCCAGATGTCAAGAACAAGGAGGACCTCTTCAGGCTACTCGAGGACCGCCCGCACTGCTTCTCGACGTCGGCGCACACTCACGTCCAGAAGCACCACTTCTTATCTGAGAAAGACGGTTGGAAAGGTAGGGACTCTCATCATCACCTGAACCATGCCACGGTCTGCGGCTCCTGGTGGGAGGGTGCCTACGATGAGCGCGGCATTCCTCATGCCACGATGAGCGACGGAGGCCCGAACGGCTATTCGATCGTGGATTTCGATGGCAATCAGTACAAGGTCACCTTCCGGGCGGCGAGCCGGCCGGATCAAGAGCAGATGAGCATCTGGATTCCCGAGGAGGTCTCCGTAGGGAACACTTCTGGTGCCGAAGTAATTGTCAACGTCTGGGCCGGTTCGGAGCGATCCGTGGTCGAGATGCGAGTGGGATCGGGAGCGTGGATGCCCATGACGAACTTCGAGGGCCAATGCCCCTTCTTCCTAGAACTCAAGAAGCTCGAGACGAGCCCCAAGCCCCCCACCGGGCTAAAACTTCCCAACCCTTCGAATACGAAGCACCTCTGGAAAGCCAACCTCCCCAATCTGCGCCGTGGAACCCACGCCGTGGAGGTTCGAACGAAGGACATGTGGGGGCAAGAGTATCTAGATCGGCGGATTGTGAGAGTAGGCTGAAACCTCCCCTCTCCTTGCGCGGATGTTTGTGCCGCGGAGGGAGAGGGGCAGGGGGTGAGGGTTTTCCTCAAAGAGCCAACAACTGAGCAACCTTGCTCTTCAGGGAAAGCCGCAAGGCGGCGTAGCCGGCCTCATTCGGATGCACGAAGTCCGGCATGAGACGGTCCGCGCGCAGCGACCCGTTCGCATTAAGGAAGATCGGCGCGATATCGTACGCGTAAACCGACCACCCATTCGCCATCTTCTTGATCGAGAGCGATAGCGCGTCCGATTCGCGCCGAATCGCATCAGAGGCGACCTTACCGCGAGGAATCAAAGTCAGCAGAAGAACCCAACCCCCCGGCCGACCCTTCTGGAGGGTCTGGATCAGGGCCCGAATCCCATCGGCTGCCTTGGTCGGCGATGTCGATCCGTGACCCAAGTTGTTCGTGCCGATCAACATCA
>JBKJIP010000002.1:0-11631 GCA_046598515.1 Fimbriimonadaceae bacterium
GACGCGCCACCTCGATCAGATACATGTGCCCGTGATGGGGCGGATAGAACTTGCCAATGACTAAGCCAGTCTTCATTCCTTCATCAAGCCAAAATCCTCGAATTGCTCTTTCCACATATTGCTCGAAATTGGCTTTCCGCCAAGTTCAATGTGGTAGTCGACAAAGACGTCGTAAACAAGCGGTTCTAAACCTTCCTGCTCAAAGATGAGCTGCCCACGGCGCGTCTGGTAGTCATAAGCGGAGCCGTCACGATTATCGTCACTCGATGACTGAACGGCGGGGCGATACAGCAAAGGGTCGAGTGCATTAGCCTGCAGATGAACGATTTCCACGTGAGACAGTTCAGAAGGTGGTCCAAATGGCTTATCTGTTTCCCAATCGAAAACCTGTGCCTTCGCTTTAATCTCCCCAAACCCGCGAAACATAGCAAAGTGCTCCTTCGGCATTCCCCGTTCGAACTGCACCGCGGCCCAAGTCATGAATACACCCATCAGGATTCCCGCCGCTAGCATCCCGTGAACTAACTTCGCCGCCGGCAAAGGTGCATTCGCCTCTTTGTTCCCGGTCTCGCGTACAGCTTGCAGCCGACGCCATTCCTTGAGACCGAAGAAGGCGATCCAGGTGAAGATCAAGTAGAGAATCGCGAAGAGATAGAGCCCCTTCCAAAGGAACAGGGGCACGTAGAATATGTCCACGAGAATCCAGAAGTGCCAACTCTGGATGTACTTGCGGGTGAGCATGTATTGCGCGACCAAGCTGAGCACCGTAAGCGAAGCATCGAAAAATGGCGCGGCGCCGATGAGGCGGACATTGATGTAGGTCCAGATGCCGACCGCCACCAGTGCGATGCCCAGCACTGGCCCCCACTCTTTGCGAGGAGTGCCGCCGATGTGAATCTCTTTCCGCTGCTCCGATCCGTGCAACCACCAGTACCAGCCGAAGACGCCAAGCACGAAGTAAATCACTTGGAGCACCGTATCGCTCCAGAGGCGATTGTTGTAGAGCACATAAAACGTGAGGGCAACATTGACCAGGCCGATCGGCCAGTTCCAAATGTGCTCCTTAGCCGTTAGCCATACGGCCACAACTCCCGAAACAAAGGCGATCGTCTCGATGCCCGAGGAATAGCCGGTGCGCCACATGAAGATCCCGACTCCCAGCGCGGTCAGCGCGAGCAGAGCCAAGATCAAGTTGTCACGCAGCTTCCCCACGCGGGAGGGTTTACCCGTCTTCACGTGCCTGTCGCCGCTACTCCTTCCAATAGTTGATTCGGAAGGTGGACAATGGGTCGGGCCAAACGAACGACTTGTCTTTGATGACCGTCGACGAACCACTCATCACGAGCTTATTTGTGGCGAGCGTCCCGGTGATATGGGCGGCATGCATTACGGTCGTGCCGTTGGGCACGATGATAGCGCCGTTCATGCTTCCATTGCCGCTGATTTTCAGAGCGGTGTTCGAGGTCGAAAGCGCGACGATGGCGAGGTTGTTCGCAACCCCGCCTTCGGTTTCGCTTCCACCCGAAATGGTCACATCACCCAGGGCTACCAGCAATCCAGGCCCGGCATAGGAGCCGCCCGAGAGATTGACTTTGCCGGTGACGAATACGATTCCGTCGATCACCATATTCGCGTGGCTGGAGCAGTCGAGGTCGCCGTTGATGATGCCTCGAACCGTCTGGGAACCCTTGGAGACTGTAACGTTTCCGGTCGTAATTCCCATGGCCGCCGCACTCAGTCGGAGAGCCGCAGGGTCGATTACCGGAAAGGCAACTTCGGCGGCGGCCGACTTTCGCTCGCCTGTTACGTTGCCTCCGGTAACCGACCCGACGGACGTCGCATTTCCGTTGATGGTGGATCCACCGTTCATCTGGATTCCAGTGTTCGAATGGATATTGCCCTGACCACCGTCGGGAATGGAGTTCGTCTCAAGCCCTCCGTTCATGGTTATCGTGTCTTTGGCCAGAATCGCATAGTCGGCGATGGCCGGTCCGCCGGATTTATCGATCACCCCCGTAATGGTGCGCACTTCCGGATGTCCGTTGATCGAAATCACCGTGCCCGTCGATGTGATCTTTCGCGTAAATTTCTTTCCCGTAACTGCCTCGACCTTGATGTCGAAGTGGCCGTCCGCGAAGGCCGTTTGTTTCTCTCCACTGTATGCGCCATCGTCTCGCAGTCGCATGAGCGCTGTTCTAAAGCCGCTCTCTGCGATATTGAAGGCCGACTCCCGATCGCGCCTCAAGACGGACATTCGACCGCTGTTGATGGACATCACCGCCAGGCTGCTGCCCAAGAGGGTGGCGATGAGGAGGAGGGCTAGAGCGCTAAGAGCAGCGTAGCCTCGTTTTCTAGATCGGAGTGTACGTGACATGAAGTGGTTCCTCAGCGAAACTGACTATTGCGGAGCACGACGTTGGCGGAAACCGTCCGCATTACGCGTGCCTTTCCATCCCACTGCGACGATCCCAGCGAGAACTGGACGGATTGCGGCTTTCCGGCGGTATTGGGAATGAACATTAGGCTCTGCGAACCCAGGTCCAAGCGCGCTTTTCCTTGACGAAGGGACCAACTCCGGTCCGGCTTGTCATCGATTGCCCTCCACAGGATGTTCCCGCTTTGGCTGATCGAACCAGATTCGTCGGATAGGTAGTAGGTGATCCGGGTGCCGTCCGTAAACGGCATGGCGTAGCCGCCCTCTCCATCTTCGAGCGGGAGCACCACAGTTATGCGGCGGCGATCCTCCGTGGGATCGATCCGATAGGCATTGCGGAGATCGGGCGACATGCGCTGAACAGCTAAGTGGAGGACAGACTTAGACTGCTCGCGCGCCGTCGATCGGTGAAAAACCATTCCGCCCCAGGCCATCAGCGTGAGAACGGCGAACGTGGCAAAGAGGAAAATCCAGAGGGCTACGATCAGTTCGATCAACGTGAAACCGCGTCGCTTCATTGCTATCGCTCCTTCACGATCAAGGTGACCTGGTCGACGATTCCGCGGTCAGATCGAGCCCCTTGCCAAGTGATCGTTGCTTTAACCTGTCGATAATCCGTTTCGAATGTCGACGGAGCGAAGTCGGAGTCTACGCGGGTCACGGTTAGGGTTCCCGTCGCCTTGGGAAGGTTTGATGGCGGGTTAAAGGCAACCTTTACCGATGAGTTACCAACCGGTATCGGCGGCAGACCATCGAATCCCTTCTGACGCCACTCCTCGAGGATCTCATGCCCGGCCTGAGTGGCAGCCTCGCGATTTTGCGCGGTTCGAACGATGCGATCCGAGGAAATGAAAAGTGGAAGCAGGGCCGACGTGAAGAGCGAGATCACGAAAATGGCGATCACAGCCTCGATCAGAGTAAATCCTGATCTTCGGCCTAAGCGCCGTTGATTCAATCCGCTTGTCGCCGATTTGCCCATTGAAGCATCTATCGGTCCTCAGTCCCAGACTAACCATCCCACCCCTCGAATATCTATGAATCTTCATAGCCGATCCGGCAAATGTGCGTGTGGCAAGAGCTGGGATATGGACCCATTTGCTTCAAAGCAAGATGAAACAGGCGGGCTGAGAGCCACAAATGCGCTTGCGAGGGCCAACTCTCGCAAAAGGGTTAAGGATTTCGCATGGCCCCTCCCGATACTTTTATAGTACGGGGACTGGAGAGCATTGAAGAAACTGCGGGGCTTCACACTGGTGGAACTGCTGATGGTCATTATTGTATTGGCCGTCCTGGCCTCTGTTGCCATCCCGAAGTTCCAAAACAGTAGTCAGCGCGCCCGTGAATCCACATTGAAATCGCAACTGCAGCTTGTCCGAGAAGCAACGGAGAGATTTCGCAACGACTGCAACGGGTGGCCGATCACCTTATCCGATCTCGTAGCCCCGACCTCGCCGGCGAAGTGTCTTAACTCCGCTGGAAATGAGAAGACCCTCGGTGCCGGCAGATACCAAGGCCCCTACCTGGTGACACTGCCACAGAGTCCCATAGCAGGCGGCGCTTTCATCTACATTGACAACAAGGACGGCCCAAAATCCGTTGGCGATGTAACCCATACTGCCGGCGTGGCCCTCGACGGCACAAATTTCGCGAACTGGTAGTTCAAAGTTTCCAGCAGAAACGATTGGCACAATTCTTGCGCTGACATGATACGCCGACATAGGTGTACTCATGAAATCAATCGTTATTATCTCCTCGATCGTGGTCCTCGCGGCCTCGGCGAGCGCTCAGAATCGGAACGCCTTCAAGCAGATGGATTCCATTCTCGGCGTTACCATCACTCGTGCCCAAGTCCAGAACGGAACCGCGTTCACCGTGTCTATGGGTCAGAACGCGCAGGTCATTCGCAGCGGCAAGTCCCACAAGCTCGAAGCCATTGATGGCTTCTGGCTCCTCGCCGACAAGGGAGACCTCGGCGCTGTTCAGAACGCCATGGCCAAGTACGATGCGCACAGCAACAACTCCGGTGGAAGCAGCGCATACGGATTCCAGACCCAATTGAAGAACGGCATTCGCGCCGGCGAATCGGCGACGTTTGTTTTCTCGTCGGTCGCAAACTTCAACGTTCTGGATCACTTTGGCTTCAAGGTCAAGTCGTCCGGCGTGCCTGCGCACATCTACCAGAATGACTGCCCGCCCGTACCCGAGCCCGCCTCGATGGCTGCCATCGGCATGGGTCTCGTCGCCCTCCTCCGTCGCAAGACGAAGCGCTAGGACACATGACCCCGAGGGTTCCTTCCAGACCTCCCTCGGGGTCTTCCCTTCTGGGAAGCTAAACTAACGCGTGCGTTCTTGGCAACAGTGGCTCATCTACGTTCTCGCCGGGCTCATCCCGCTATGGCGAGGCTTTACCGGGCAGACGATTGGGCTCTGGGATCACATCCGGCCCATGGCCGGCCTCCCTGTTGGCAAACCAAGATATCCCTGGGACGTGCTTCAGGCAGATGCTTCGATCCAGTTTTATCCCTGGCGTGATCTCGTCTTCCATTCTTGGCAGAACGGCGTGCCGCCTTTTTACAACCCCTATCAGCTTGCCGGTGTGCCTCTGCTCGCTAACTCTCAGTCGGGAGCGTTCTATCCGCTACACATTCTTGTTGGCATACTGCACATCCCGACTTCGCTCGGGCTAACGCTCCTCGCCCTCTTCCATCTTTGTCTGGCGGGAATGGGGATTCAGAAGCTGGCGTTGCGGTTTGGGGCGCATCCGATGGGGGCTCTCATGGGCGGCCTTAGCTTCGCCCTTTGCCCATTCATGCTCGGTTGGACCGGTCTGGCGTCCGTCATATCGACGGTAGCTTGGATTCCTTGGATCCTCGTCGCGATCCATGAGCTGCTCGACAAGGAGAATGCAGCGCCCATCAAGACGATGATCAAGCTGGCGCTGTTCACGGGCATGATGGTCCTCGCGGGGCATCTGCAGTTCGTGGCATTCGGCGCCCTTGCCGCGGGGGTTTTCGCGATATGCGTCGCCATCGCCAATCGTCCGAATCTCAAGCAAATCGGGGCGACTATCGCCGGGCTTATTCTCGGTGTGCTTCTCGCCGGGCCGCAACTTAAGCCTGTCCTAGAATACAGTCAGCACTCCCACCGCAAAAATGTGCCGACCGCCGAGGGCTTTGCCGCTTATCAATCGAGCGCAATCCAAGATTGGGAGTTCGGCAATCTCGTGAATCCCATGAATCTGGGAGATCCTCGCGCCTTTGCGGGTGAACGGGATCAATCTACTTATTGGCCACTCATGGTTAAGCCGGGCGCGAACTGGACAGAGTCCGCCGTCGCGCCGGGCGCGATCGTCATCGCGTGCCTATGCTTTCTGCCCTTGGTCTGGAAGCGAGTTCGTCACACGTGGCCACTGATCGCGGTGGGAGTCTTGGGCTTTCTCATCGCCTTCGGCACCGCCGTTAACGCGGCACTCTACTTCGGAGTGCCGGGATGGTCGTCTACAGGTTCGCCGGGGCGGGCGATTGTGCTCTTCCTGATGGCATCCGCGGTGATCGCTTCGACGGTCGTGGGGAATCTGATTCACACGAAAGAAGGTCCACCTTTCACGCTCCGTGGCGCTCAGCTTTGCGCCCTGGCTTTCGCCATGATCACCTTCTTGACCTTCGCTCTGGGTCAGAAAGGCGCGGTTCCAATGCTTGGCGTTCCCATGGAGTTCTTCCGTCCAATCGCGGGCGCGGCAACTGCCGCCGCCCTGATTACGACGGCTCTCGTAGCGATCATTGGCATGCAGCCTGCGCTCGTTGCCTACTTCATGAGCCGGATTAAGCCCAGTCCTAACCTGCTCGCGATCTTCCCGGCCGCGGCCGTGCTGATTGCCCTGCTCACGGGGGCGCCGAATGCGGTCCCGATGGGCGAGGCGATCCCGGGTCCCGGCGTGATGGAGACAAGATCGGAGCGGGTTGCATACACCAACGATAACTGGGGTTTGACGGCCGCCTCGCCGGCAACAATGCCGCCAAACCTCTCCACGATCAAACGCGAACTGGACGTTAGCGGCTACGACTCGTTGCTCCACAAGGACGTGCAGCAATGGATTAAGGACATCGATGGTGGCGTCGATCCCGCGCCCCCTGTGAATGGCAACATCATGTTCGTAAAGAGGAACGCGGATGCTGCTAAGCTCGCGGAAAGCGGTGTGACCACGGCCGACGGTGTGGTTGTTCAAGGCGAAGGACGAGCCGTTTTGGAAACCAGCGGGCAAAGGACTCCCCAGAAGGTGACCAAGCAGACGCTTAAGAGCGTCACAGTCGCCGTGACCAGCGGAGGCACCCTGACTCTTCGCGACCATAACCTCGGGGGTTGGTCGGCGTCGGGAGACGGGAAGGCGCTGGCGCTGAAGGAAGGACCTTGGCTGACGGTCGAAGTTCCGGCAAGAACTCGTGAAGTGGTGTTCTCATACACGCCGCCCGGGTTCGGCGCGGGACTGGGAATGTTCGGATTCTCAGCCTTCGCCCTGCTCGCCGCGTTCGTGATCTCTCGCAAGAACGCGAGAATCGATAGCTAGTAAAAATACCTGTTTCAGTATCAAATTTGCTACTCAAGCTCTACAGTAAGGCATCGTCAGCCCGATCATTTGTCTTGGTGATGGCAAATGCAGGAGCAACGAACGCATCCGCGCTACAGAACGAATGAGGATGCAGAACTTACTGCATCCGAACTGGCCGCGCCATGCCGGGCGGCGCTTTTAGACATCAGCCTAGGGGGTTGCCGAGTGCGGACCGAGCGCCCCCTTCGGGCTGGACTGGCGCTAACGATTTCCATGTTAGGAGCGTTAGCCGCCAATGTGCCGGGCGAAGTTCGTTACTGCACGCACGAGGACGGCACCTTCACCACGGGCGTCAAGTTTTGTCCCTCCAACCATGAAGAGAGACTCAGCCTCGCCAAGGCCGTCTTCACCATCAACCAGCGCCACTGGGCCTGGTAGCTAAAGCATCACGACCCGGCCCGTCGCCATGTCATATCGCGCTGCCCGAATGATTGTGCGCTGAGCACGGTACGAGTCAGCGAGGGCAAAGGACTCTTGCAGCAAATCGGCGCACGTTTTTCGCGCGTTCTGATCGATCGTCCGCTCATAAATGGCTTCTCGGCTCTGCGCCAATGCGTCGTAATAGGCCGACTGCACCCGGTAGCGGAGTGCGCCGCCCGGCCCCTCTTTCCCTTCCACGATCTGGCGCACCGCCAGACAGCCGCTATGAGCCAGAACCAGAACCAGCGGGACCTTGAACTCTCCCACCGCGATGTCGATCATCCACTTGGTGCCGTCGCTCGCCACGTTGGCGGGCACTCGGCTGACGAAAAGGGTCCCTAACGGCTGATCGAAAAGGGCCTCTGGAACGACTCGGGAGTCGCTGCAGCAGATCACCGCTGCTTTGGGGAACTGCGCTTCAGATAGCTGCTCGAACTCGGCCATCGTGTAAGTCCGGGGCGAATTGCGGCCCTCGATAAACCGCTCGTTGCCTTCGAGCAACGCATTCATCACTTCTTCGCCAGTCATATCTTTGATAAAGCCTCCCGCTCGGCTCGCGCCGTTTGCTTGATCTCGTTCCATGGGAATCTCCGCGCCTCAGTTCGTGGTTTGGCGGGCAATCCCCCGGAAACGATATACGCTCGTCGATCGATATGTGATCGATTTGGCCCCGTGTAGTGGAATGTGCGCGACGAATGGAACGTCGCTCCGCCGGGCGGCAAGGGGCATGCCACGGCTTCCGACATTTCAGGTGGTTCCAGCATTTCCAACGCATGAATTCGAACATCTCCGCCCACGCTCCGATGCTCTTTCACGCCCTGATGATGCGTCCCGGGGACGAACCACATGCAGCCATTGTCGACCGTGGCCTCCTGAAGGGGCACCCAGATCGACATCGACTCATAGTCCAGACTGGGGTCCCAATAGGCTTCATCTTGATGCCAAGGAGTCTCGGCGCCTATCCGCGCCGGCTTGTAAATCATATGGCCATCACCGAAAGATGCTTCGGGTCCCAAAAGCTGTTTCACTACGTGCGCGGCATTCACCCACAGTTGGCTTTGGGCTAATTCGGGCGCATATTTTGCGGGGCCGAGAATCTGCGGAAGCACGGCCTCCTTCCCTTCCTCGTCCGTTCCGGCAAGATCGAACTGATCTCCGCTCTCGCGGCCGGCTCGATCTTCGAAAAGGCGGTCATAAATGCCGCGCATCCACTCAACTTCATCGAGCGGCATCAAGTTGGGAATTGAAAGGTATCCGTTCTCATGATAGAACGCGATTTGTTCGGGTGTCAAAGAAACTGTAGGTGAAACCATTGCTTCGGAACCCTGATGAAATGGTATCCTGACGGCCTACCGTTCGGGCCATCTGGGCTCGAAAGATGATACCGGACCAATACCCATGACTTCCCTTGCCCAAGAAGTGTCTATCCTCGCCGACATGCTGGCCGCCTCGATTGAGCCGGTCCTTCGGCCCCATGGCCTGAGCATCCGCTCGTTCGATCTTCTCGCCGCCATCCAGGCCGCGGGCGGAAAAGAGTCGCAAGCTCTAATCGCCGAGCGTCTGGAAATTCGCCCATCTTCGCTCACGGAAAACGTGCAAGCTCTCATCAAGCGGGGTTTGCTCGAACAAAAAGAGGGGGCGGACCGCCGAGTCAAAATGCTTTCGCTTACGACACTGGGCCGCAAAGTGCTGAGTGACTGCCTGAAAGCATTTGAGACGGCCGAAACCCGCGCGATGACCGGAATTAGCGAGAAACACGCCGAATCTGCACAAAAAGTGATCTCAAAAGCTATAAAAAACCTTTCGTGAGAGATTTACTGGGAATACTTGAGTCAAAATTACGGTATAGCCCGTCAGGATGGTTAACGGGGAGACCTCCAGATGCTAAGGATAGTTGGCCTTCAGCGCTCAGATAATGCGGATAGGGAGTTTATACTCCTTCAGAATCAAGGGTCCATGCGAGTGACCTTGAGGGGACACGCCCTCGTCAGTGAGGATGCGCTCGTCCACGGTGATCTCAAAGATAAGGGCCACGCCTTTGCCGAGGAGATTCAAGTGCCGCCCGGACAGTATGTGATCCTTCTTACAGGAACAGGCATTGCGCGCTGGGCCAAGACGAAGGAGAATCACCTGATCTACCACGTCTATATGGGCCGTCGTGCGCCCGTTTGGACAGGCACGCAACTGCCGATTCACCTCCTCGCTCCGCAGCACTCCTATACCGAGCGCGCCGAAGCCGCCCTTCTCATGCGATAAATGGGGAGCCTAAGGTTCGGGGTTATCGGCTGGGGCCTGCGCCGCCCGCTCGTCAAACTCGCCCACCAACCCGAAAAGGGTCTGGAAGTCGTCGCGTGCGCAGATCCTCGCGAATCCGCGCAGCAGCTATTCCGTGAGGAGATTGGCGGAGAAACTTACGCCGACTACCGACGCCTATTCGATTTGAACCTCGACGCGGTCTTCGTTCTCTCTCCGGACTACCTCCACGAAGAACATGCAGTGGCCCTGCTCGAAGCAGGAATTGGGGTCTATCTCGAAAAGCCAATGGCGATCACGATCGAGGGCTGTGACCGCATCATCGCCGCCGCGAAACTCACCCCTCTCTATCTGGGTCACAACATGCGCCACTTCCCCGTCGTTCGCAAAATGCGCGAATGGATCCGTGAGGGCGTGATCGGTAATGTCCAAACTGCCTGGTGCCGCCACTTTGTTTCCTACGGAGGCGAGGCTTACTACAGGGATTGGCACGGCGACCGCCGCCGCTCGACGGGTCTCCTGCTCCAGAAGGGCGCCCACGATATCGATGTCTTGCACTGGCTTTGCGATGGCTATTCCCGTCGCGTGACCGCGATGGGCCAGCTAAAAGTCTACGGGTCCCTCACCGATCAGCGCACCGAGGGAGAGTTTGTGACCCCGTCCCTTATGAAAGCGTGGCCCCCGCGATCGCTGGATAACCTCAATCCGGTGATCGATGTCGAGGACGTCAACATGATGCTGATGGAACTCGACAACGGGATCTTGGCTTCGTATCAGCACTGCATGTTTACGCCAGACGCATGGCGCAACTACACTGTCATCGGCGACGAAGGCCGCATCGAAAACTTCGGCGACGGTCCGGGTGGAATCGTTCGGGTCTGGAATAAAGGTCAGCACGCCTACCGCGCGGACGGCGACCTAGAGTATGTGATCCCTCCCGCCGAAGGCCCCCACGCCGGCGCAGATCACGCGATCATGAAGGAGTTCGTTCGTTACATCCGCGAAGGCGGCGAGACCGACACCTCCCCCTGGGCGGCCAGAATGGCCGTAGCCGCAGGCTGCGCCGCGACAGAGAGTCTGCGGAATGGGTCCGTACCGGTGGCAGTTTAGGCTCCGCGGATGGCGGAACCTGACCTAACTGATGTAGATCAGTGGATCGCCGGGATTCACCAACTGGCCGCTTGCGGCGACGATGCGCTCGACGGTGCCGGAAACGGGGGCGTGGATCTCGTTGAAGACCTTCATCGCTTCGATCAGGCCGACGACCTCGCCGGCGGCGACTACCTCGCCCTCTCGCACGAACATCGGCGCGCTGGGGCTTGGGGAGGAGTAGAAGATACCGCTCATCGGGCTCGAGACCGGAATGCCCTTCGGACGTGCCGGTGAGGCGGGCTCTTCGGAGACGGGATCGTCCGCCACGGGCGTTTCGCCGACGGCGCCGCCCATCACGAAAGACGTAGCTTTCTGAGTCCGGTTCTTGCGAAATCCGACTTTCCAGCCGTCTCCCGAAACCTTGGCTTCTTCCAGCCTGAATTCATCCATGAGCTCAGCGAGCTGAGTTGTTACATCCTTGATATCGGCCACTATTAACTCATTATCCTACGAGATTCTAAAACCATCTGTCAAATCCCAAACCCCGGCCGCTAAAACCGGCTCTCCGCCCGCGGCCGCCGAACTGCTCGCGGCGGCGAGGATGGCGTCCAGTTCACTCGGCACGGAGTCGCCGGGTGCCCAATCAGGGAATCGGCGGCCCAACCAGCCGGTGTCAAACTGCGCGGTGGCAAACTCGGGATGCGCGATAACTTCCAAGATGTAAGGAATGTTGGTCTTGACTCCTAAGACGTGGAAATCGAGCAAAGCGCCACGCAGCTTCTGAATCGCCAACTCGCGGGTCGAGGCGTGAACAATGACCTTGGCG
>JBKJIP010000080.1:0-6442 GCA_046598515.1 Fimbriimonadaceae bacterium
GACGAAGCGCCACCGGGCACCACGACATTCGGAGGCGTCGTGACGATCACGGAAGTATCGCTGGTGTTTACGGTTTGATTACCGCCTGCGCCTGCGAAGTTCATCGTGATCGTTCCCGTCGTCGACGTGCCGCCAACTATTGAGTTAGGCGAAACTCCAACGCTCAGGAGGTCCGGTCGTGGCTGAAGTGCAACCGCGCTTGTCGCGGTCGTATTCGCCAGTCGGGCACTGATGAGGGCATTAACTGTCGAACCGACGGTTGCCGTATAAAGTGCCACGGTCCGAGTCTGGCCACCAGCAGCGATCGACGTGGCGGACGGGCTTGCGACCGGTACCGCGTTATCGCTGAAGGTGAAGACCGCACCGATGGGAATCGGCGCCAGCATGTCGATCGTCGCGTTGAAGCGATTACCGCCATAGATGTCCGCCGATTGTGGCATGTATGTGAACGCCGGGATTTGATGGAGGGTGAACGAGTTGGAGATCGTCGTTCCCCATGCTCTGGCATTGACCGTCACTGTCTCGGTGGCCGCAGGATTAGCCGTGAACGCCGTGAACGAGTACTGAGTGGTGCCAAGAGGCATCACGAACGAAGCCGGGATCGAAACGCTGGTCGAAGAATCGCTCAGCGTGACGAGGGTTCCCGAAGGAGCCGCACCGTTCAGTTTGAAGGTGATTGTATTCTGCTGACCGCCCCAGATCGCCGGTTTATTGACGAGGAGGGCCGAAGGCATGCGGTTGCTGAGCAAGCATCGCCAAATACCGCGACCGAAGGTCGCCGCGTAGAGGAAGCTTGTTCCGCCGCTGCTGTAGATCCACAGGTCGTTGACCGGCACGTTGGGCAAGCCCATCGCGTTCATGTTGTACCAGTTGGCACCTTCGTTCGGAGACACGAACACGCCTACGTCGGTTGCGGCGTAGTACACGTAGCTAAACACATCGCGCTCTACGTCGTTAACCGGCAGTGAAGGCAGAGCCGTGAGACCCGAACCGGAAACGTTGCTCCAGACCGGAGTCGCGGCCGCAGCATCGGCCGTGCGCCAGACGACGGCAGGATTGCCGACGCGCTGGAGACCGGCGATCATGTAGTCCTGGGTGAAGGGGCTCTCAGCAATGCCGCCAATAGAAACTGCCGGCAATGTCGTGCCGTCCGCCTTCGTAAAACTAGCCGCGGAGTTACCCGTGCGGTAAACATCGCCGTTTGTGGCGGCGGTGTACATTCTCGCGTTTGTGAACTTCGAAACCGCGATCGCGCGGATCGAGCCCCCGCCCGTGTTTCGATTTGTCCAGGTTGCACCGTTCCATTCGGCGAGGCTGCTGCCGCGACCAAGGAAAGGAATCGAACCCGTACCACCAGCGCAAACCAGCGGGCTAATGAAGAGTCCACCACCCGGGCCGAGGGAGTCAGGAGTCAGGTCGCCAGAGGTCGTGTATCGCCAGACGTTGCCGCCCTGCGAACCCGTGTAGTGAAGCCCAGGAGCAGCCCTATCGAAGGCGGCACCCGCGCCGTCACCGGCGTACAGGTTTTTCCAGTTTCCACCCGCCGCCACACCGCGCGAAGCGGGGCTTGCGTTGTCCTGAGTTCCGCCCATGACGTAGGAGGAGTCCGTCGGATGAACCGCGACCGTATAGAACTGAGTGTCCTTGATCGTCGAGTTCAGGGGGAACATGCTATCGAAGGTGTGCGTTGTGGTATTCCACCGCGCTCCAATCAAACCGCCGTCACCACCAAGAATGAAGTATTCACCGTTGCCAGCACCTTGCGTCGTAGCGCAATGCTGATCATTGTGCCACTTCGAGTTTGTCTCGAAGGAACGGGTGCCGTCATACCAAGTGGCACCATTGTCGTCCGATCCCTGAACAGAGATCAGTCCGGCAATGACGATATCGGAAGAGTCATCCGGTCGCTTTCCACAGTGAATGTAAATGTCGTAGGTGCTCTGTGACCAGTTATAGCTCGCATTGCTCGATGCAGCGTCAAAAGCTCCTGTGATGTCAGTCCAAGTCACACCGCGGTCGACCGTTCGGAAGACTTTACGGTTTGAACAGATCATATACCAGCGTTGGAAGTCCAACTTCGAAACGGCGATGTCCCAAATAGATCCGGCGGCGCCGGCCGGAGTCGTAACCGCCGTCCACGTGGCTCCGTCATCGACTGAAGCGAATACTCCTTGGCCCGACGAGACGGCTACCCAGGTGATGTCCGAGGCAGATCTGTCGATATCCTGCCAGTCGCCATCAGGGGCATTGGTTTGTGCCCAAGTGGCGCCTGCATCCGTCGAGCGCCAAATGTCGCCAGTGGGACCCGCGGTAAGCGCGACCAAGGTGTTCGAGTTGCCGTCGTCAATCTTGATTCGGGTGACGACGCTATTACCAAACTGAGCGTTACCCAGATTGGTCCATGTCGTGCCGCCATCAGTCGATTTCATGATTCCGAAGGACAACTGATTGAAAAAGCCCTTATAGTCTCCCGTGCCAACATAGACAATGTTTGGGTTCGTTGGGTCAACGGCCACGCAGTTGGTATGGGTGAACTGCCACTTGTCGCTCATTGGCGAGAAATTGATGGCATTGTCGCTACTTTTCCAAAGGCCACCGCCCGCAGAAGCTGTATAGACGACGTTTGAATTGGAAGGAGCTTGCACGACCCAGTTCTTGCGGCCACTAAGAGTGGGTTGTCCGTAGTACTGCTGATAAGGGATGTCTAGCCCTTGCGGGCCGACAAAAGCCCATGCGGCAGGAGCGCCTGTGCGCTTCACGCCCGGATCGAGCATCTCGGACGTTGCCGGAGGCATCAGGTCGCGCTGGCGCGCGCCGGCCATGTAGGCGTCGCGATCGACCTTACCTGTCGCGGGGTCGGCTCGAACAGAAAGGTACCACTCGAGACCCTCGTAGAAGTCGACGCCGATACCCTCGGATTCGCCTTCTTTGGGCTCTTCCCCGGTGCGGATCTTGTAGCCGCCCTTCTTATACTGAATATGCTCTTCGACCGAGAAAAGACTTTTGGGATCGACATCGTTCGCATCCCCGGCGAAAACGAGTTCGATCTTTGCGCTCTTCAGGGCAGCGCCAAGCTGTTTCAGGGTGTTTTTGCCCGTGGGTGCTACCCGGAAGAATCCTTCGGTAGTTTTGCCTAGGATTTTTCCCTTTCCTTGCAATTTCGCTTCGAGCGCTTCCTGCGTGAGCTTGTGCTCGCCGACCAAATAAGATTTGGAACCATCGGCAAACGCAACCTGTGCAGCAACACCCAAGGCGATGCATAGGAGCCATCGGCTTGTAAATTTCATTTTCTTCCTCCTTCCGAAGAAGGAAGCACCCGAGTCAAAGATCGTCAGGTGCCACCACTTACACTCTAGTTCATTTCGCCGAGAAATGCAAGGGATAGGCAGATATGCAGTTCAAGTTAACAAAATGAGGACTGATTTTGGACTGCTGAATGGCGCATTTGGCACGAACGAGCTTTGAGTCAAAAGTGTATATTCGGAACGTCATGCTTGCCGCCCTTTTGCTTGCTCAGCTACCGGCCGAGCCCTTTCTCCGCTTTCCCGATATCCATGGCGACGCCGTCGTCTATACGAGCGAGGGGGATCTGTGGCTCGGACACCTAAAGGCGGGCGAATCCAAGCGCCTGACCAGCGATGCGGGAGTGGAACGCAATGCCGCCTTTTCTTCCGATGGCAAGTGGATCGCTTTTGAGGCCGAATACGACGGCAGCCGGCAAGCCTACGTCATGGCCGCGAGTGGGGGTGCCCCAAAGAAGCTCACCAGCGTGGAAGAGTTTCGCGCAGTGACGGGTTGGACTCCGGACGGAAAGGACGTTCTATTCCGTCGCCGCCAAGCCGCCCCAACAAACTACGAACAGGCGACCGTCCCCTTTGATGGCGGCGCTCCCACCGTCTTGCCGCTCGAATTCTCATCCCACGTTTCCTATGGCCGGACAAGCGACGAATATGCCTTCACCCGCTTCAACCGGTGGTATATGAACTGGTTTCGCTACATCGGTGGAATGCAAAACCAAATCTGGACTCGGCGAGATGGCAAGTTCAAGCAGATCACCAACGTCGACGGCACCAATGAGTTTCCGACCTGGGTTGGAAATCGAATCTTCTTCGTGAACGAAAAGGATTCGAACTTCAAGCTGATGTCCGTCGGGATTGACGGTACCGGGACCCGGACCGAGTTGCCCGCGACCGACATCGAAATTCGAGAGCTTTCCACGGACGGCAAATGCCTGATATATGAGAAGGGTCCTGCCGTCGAGGTATTCGTGCCGGAGACTAAGCAGACCGTCGCCGTTCGGTTCGAAAACACGAGCGACCTTATTCACATGCGACCAGCGAAGGTTGATCCTGAAGCTACTATCCTGTCGGCAACATTGACCTCCACGGCGAAGCGTGTTCTCGTGGAAACCCGCGGCCAGATCGTTTCCCTGCCCGTGGGTGACGGCGAGGCCCGGGTCTGGAAGGCCACTCCCGGCGTTCGGTACCGCTTCCCCATCATGTCTTACGATGGCAAGCGAGTCGCTTACTTTTCCGACGCATCCGGAGAAATGCAGGTGTACACCGCCAACGCCGATGGAACCGGCGAAAAGCAACTCACCACTGATAAGAATCGTCAGCTGGTCAACCTATGGTGGTCGCCGGACGGCAAGTGGCTGGCCCTGAATGACTCCACTATGCGTCTCTCCACCGTCAACGCCGAAACCGGCGAGACGAAGTTAGTTGCCAAGGTTCCCTTCGTCTGGCGAGGCGTGAGCTACGACATTTCCCCGGATAGTAAGTGGATCGTCTATCAAAACACGATCCCGGTCGTGCAGAACAGTGTGATCGAGCTTTACGAAGTCGCCACGGGCAAGGTGACCCGCATCTCCGATGGCCGTTCCGACGACACCGCGCCTTCGTTCAGTTCCGATGGCAAATACATCGTTTATCTAAGCAAACGCACGATCGCCGTGACCGGAGATCCGATCCTCAATCAGCTGAATGTTGGCCCGATGACCAACGTCTACATGATTCCTTGCCGCGCGGACGCCGAAAACCCATTCCTCCCCAAGGACACCGTCGAGCCGGAAAAGAAGGAAGCAAAACCGGAAGAAAAGAAAGAAGAGAAAAAAGAAGAGTTCAAGCTCGACCTTGACGGTCTCTTCGAGCGCCGCATAGAGGTGCCGATTCCTGCCGGAGCGTACACGCAGGTTGGCGTCTTTGGCAATCGAATCCTTACTGGCGGCGAGGGCAAAATCAACTTTTACGATATCGACAAGAAAGCCGGAGGACTGTTAATCGCCGGCGGTGGCTTTACGACGAGCCCCGACAACTCCAAGATTCTTGTGCGAACCGCAACTGGTGGCACCGTACTCGACCCGCTCGGAGCCGATCGCAAGGAACTGTCCTTCGGAGGACTTCGGCTAAGCGTCGAGCCCCAGGAAGAGTGGAAGCAGATGTTCTGGGATGGCTGGCGGCTTCTGCGCGACTATTTCTATGTTCCGAACATGCACGGCCTAGATTGGCCGGCCATCGGCAACAAATACGCGGCTTATCTTCCGCGAGTGCGGTCTCGGGATGAACTCGATGAACTGCTTCGGTGGATGCAGTCTGAGATAGGCTCGTCGCACGAGTATCTCTCGCCCGGCGACACGCAGGACATCAAAAAGCGAACCCCGGGCGCCTATCTCGGTGTCGACTTGGAGATCACGCCGAGCGGGTTCTATCGGATCAAGAAGATCATCAAAGGAGACGGCTTCCGGCCCAATGAGCAATCGCCCCTCATGCGGTATCCGGGCAAGGTGAAGGAAGGGATGTACCTCATCGAAGTCGCTGGCGTTCCCGCCAAATCCGGCCACGACTTCCTCGGAAACCTGGCCGGACGTGCGGGACGGACAGTTTCGATCAAGGTGAACAGCAAGCCAACGGAAGCGGGCGCGACCACCTTGATGGTTCAGCCCGTGGCCAGTGAGCTTCGCATGCGCTACGTCGATTGGGTGGAGTCGAATCGCAAGTACGTCGAGCAGAAGTCCGGCGGCCGCCTGGGCTACATCCACATGTCCGCGATGACAGCGGGGGACATGCAGGATTTCGTCAAGCAATACTTCCCCCAACGGGACAAAGAAGGGCTGGTCATGGATGCGCGCTTCAATAACGGGGGCAACGTCCAAGACTACGTCAATCGCATCCTCTCGTCGAAGCTGACGGGCTTCTTCAATCAGCGCGAGTCGTCCGACCATTGGACGCGCCAGCAGGACTACTTTCTCGGACCGATGGCCTGCCTCATCAACGAGTTCTGCATCTCCTGTGGCGAGGAGTTCCCCCATCGCTTTAAGGATCTCAAACTCGGGCCACTGATCGGCCGCCGAACGATGGGCGGTGAAGTTGGCTCCGATCCTGGCTGGCCCCTGGCGGATGGCGGCATCGTCAGTGTGCCGAACTACGGCATGTGGACGCCAAAC
>JBKJIP010000358.1:0-4028 GCA_046598515.1 Fimbriimonadaceae bacterium
CCTCAGCCATCCCACATGGTGGGAGAGCCCCTACCAAGGAGACTGCGGCATGATGTTGCAGTTCCTGTCACTGGCCTACACGTTCTTCGCCACTCTCACCCTCTGCTGGCACATTCGGGCGGCTCGCAAAGTGAGTCTAACCACTCCAAAGTAACAAGTTTGTCGTTGCAACGCACATTTTGGGCGAACAATCCGGTTAGAATCCATTTAGAAAGCCATGAATCTAGCCGCTTTACTCGCCCTCAATCCTGCCGGCCTCTGGAAGGCCTTGACCACCGGTGGGATCAAGCCCATCGACGCCAAAAGCTGGACGCTCTCCATCGACGATGAGTCCTTCGGAAACTGCATCGCCTCCCACACCGTCGGGGCCGATGACAAGGGCCCTTGGGCCAAGTGGACCTACGAATACGACGACGATCGCGATCCCGATTCCCCCAAGAAGAAGGGAGAAGTCCAGTCTTGGATCACCTCAGGCGGTCGCCATATCATCAAAGTGGATGGCAAGGATGTCGAGAAAGACTCCGTCCGCGTTCGTGTCACCACCGTCGGCGTCTTCCCGCCAAAGGGTGTTGTCATCGTGCTTCATCGCTTCGTTGACGGGAGCGGCGACGGGCGAGAGTATCGATTCGACGGCCGGCTCTGAGACTTAGGGCGGCGGCACTTTGCCGCCGCCTGTCCCAAGCCTTCCCTCTTGCTTCAATTTGGTGTATTGCGCGATAAGGTCCTTTTTCACCTTGTCGACCTCTTCTCTCATCGAGGCGGGAAGCTCATCCCAATGGTAGGGCTTCTTAAGGTCGACAACTTGATCGGTAAGTTCGGCCCCAAAATCGAACGAAGAGTTGCCCCTAAAGACGAAGTTGAATCGAAGCTCCTTCCCCTTGTAAAATATCGCGGTCTTGAGGGGCTTGGCAACCTCCCCCTGAGAGGGAAACAAGTCCGGACGCTCAAGGTGAACTTCCTGCCACGCCAGTGAATTAGGATCGGTTCGAGATGTCCGCTTTACCCCGCCTGCGTCATGGACCTTGAAGTAAGCCTCTCCTTCATTATGTTCAGCGGAAACTTGGCAAGGATCTGAGAAGCCGAACGGATAGATTTCGGTTTGCTCGATATCGAATGGTCGAAGCAGCGTGGGCTTCTTGACATTTCTAGTTAGACCATCGCCCTGAAAGAGCGCGGCTTGAACGTGAGCCCTCTGCGCTTCGGTAAGGCTATCAGCGGTCAGCGTGTCGGCCCGCTCGAACGCCTGCTTCTGCTGGTTCGTAATGGTGCCATAAAACCGAATGATGTTTGGAATATCCCACCACTCCTGACGCGGGGCGTATCCAATCAGAGAGCAAACCTCCGAATGCAGCCTTTCGCTCGATTCATGGACGGCAAGGACAGCCTGCGCCCAGTTGTCCAGCGACATTCTCCCCTCCTTTCTGGCGCGGCTAAGTGTTCGTCCCAGACTCGCTCGGCTCAGGCGGTATTCCGGCTTAACGGATTTCAGCACCGTCCACCCGCCGCGCACCTCCATGCTGAGCTGAAGGAACTTCATCAGTGACTCGTACATGCCGAGATTCAGATTGCCCTTTGCGTCCATCAGGAACGGCCGCGCCAACAAATCGTCGGGAATGACGGCCACGAGCGCTCTTCCTTCGCGTTTTTGGATCGCTTCCATCGCCTCCGTGTTGACCGGCTCTAGAAACTCAAACGCAGCCGGATTGGAAAACTCCGCGAGAAGTTTCGGGTCCGACAAACTTGCCTCATCGCCCGGATTGAGAGATGAGCGACCCCTTAGAAATCGAATAGAGCGGTCGCGCAGGGGAACTTGAATCGAAGCCGCACTGGTCGGCCGCTCGATCGGATTTCTGAGGTAACGATAGGCAATCGCCGACAGCTTTTCGTCTTGATAAGCCTTAAGGACAATCCGCTGCTCCTTCTTCACATCCACGATGAAAAGGATTTTCAAGTTGGGATCAAGCTCGCCCCACGCATCGAGAGGATTGTCAGCTCCCCAGCTGTGCTTGTTGCCCTTGACGGCTTCGGTCATTGCCGGAACCGCGAGGTTGTGCTTCTGTGCGAACTTCTCGATCGCATCATCGAGCTTCTTGGGAAGGGCAATCTGCACTTTGTTCGGGCGGTTCGAAAAGACCGTTCGCTCATCGGCGAAGCGGCCCAAGCCAGTCGGAGTCATTTCGGCGATGATGGTGTCTAACAAAACGCCGGCGGGAGTCTTGGTGCCGAAGTTCATCATCCTCTCCGAACTCATCTGCTGCTTGTCGTCTCGATCCTTGCGTTCGCGAGCGGCTTCCGCGACTAAATCCTCGACCGAGAGCTCCTTTGCCCGCGGCAAGCGATCTAGGCATTTCTGGATCGACTTTGCGGCCGCCGCCGCGCGCCTTTCTCGAAACGTTATCGGCCAGTGCGTGGGCCTGTCGAGCGTGTAGCTGTCGCCATGCTTGACCCAAGTTGCGTCGAGAGTGAAGGCGAGTTCGTCCAGAATTTCCTTCTGCGGCTTCTTCTCTGCGATGACGCAGACGACCTCATCCGTCAGGGATGATCCCGCGCTGAGCTTTAGCCCGGTCGCTTGCGAGAGTTGTCTGACGACGTTGGGAACACGGGTCACGACCGTCTTAAAATCGATGAGAGCCTGTTCTTGCCCGCAGGCGATAAGAAGAAGGGCCGTGAAAGCCATACCCATATCTTAGCGGGACAAACCCTCTTCCACAAACAAAAAAAGCCCGGCACCCTACGGTGCCGGGCTTCATTTGAAGATCAGTTCTTGATCGTCATATCCGCGCCCTTGCGCGAAGTGTCGCCCAGCAGGTGCTCGGCGAAGTATTCGTACATGCGCTGCGTGAAGTAGGGCGTCATGGTTCCGAACCCGTGGGCCTGACCAGGCAGGAGCAAGAGGTCGAACCGCTTATTCGCCTTAATCAGAGCATTGACCAACCGCATCGTTCCGGCATGGTGGACGTTGTTGTCCATGTCGCCGTGAACCAGGAACAGGTGACCCTTCAGATTCGGCGCCAGCTCGGCATTGGTCGGAACCTTGATGTCGAACTTCGTGGTCGCACCTTGCGGCTCCTGATCGGGGAAGCCTTGATCGTAGAGATCATAGAGTTCCTCCGGCATCGTGCCGCCTCGGGCTCCGCCGCGACCGGCACCGGTCGTACCACCCGTAGTGGTTGCCCCGGCCGCAACCTCGCGAAGACCGTGATGCTGCTCGCTCCAGTTCTGGTTGTACACGTTGTTATCGTGGTTGCCCGCACTGGAAACACCGACTTTGAAGAAGTCGTTGTACGGAGGCAGCATAAGCGCGGCTGCCGTCATGAATCCACCGCCCGAGTGGCCGTAGATGCCGACCTTGTCGATGTCGACCCAGGGGAATCGGGCCGCCAACTGCTCGATGCCGGCTTTCTTATCGGCGAGGCCGTAGTCGCGCAGATTGTAGTAGCCGTAGCTGTGGTAGGCGTTGGAACGAGCGGGATTGCCGCCACGGTTGCCGATCTGAATGACGATGAACCCGAGTTGGGCAAGCCGCTGGTTGGTCGCCATCGCCGAGAAGGCGGCGGAGACGCTCTCTGTCTGCGGGCCCGGATAGACGTTTGCGATGATCGGATACTTCTTCGTCTTATCGAAGTCGAACGGCTTCCACATGTTCCCGTAGATGTCCGTCACGCCATCGGCGGCCTTGACTTTGAAGGTCTCAGGCATGCGCCACCCTGTCTCGCCCAGGCGGCTCAGGTCGGCCTTTTCAAGCTCCATGACCACGTTGCCCCGATCATCACGAACATAAGCGCGAGGCTCCATGTCCGTTCGCGAAGCGACATCGACGACGTATTTCTTGTCCGTCGAAAGCGTGCTCGAGTGATCGGCATCGCCCGGATCGAGCAAGGTGAGATCCTTGCCATCGAGACCGATTCGGTAAAGATGTCGGTAGTAAGGATTCTCGTTCTCTTCCCGGCCGTAGCTCGTGAAGTAGACCTTGTTCTTCTCCGCGTCGACTTCGACCACGCTGTCGGCCCGATAGGGTCCGCTCGTAA
>JBKJIP010000052.1:0-6623 GCA_046598515.1 Fimbriimonadaceae bacterium
GCAGATTTACGGCATTACCCTCGCCGCCGTCGCGAAGCACTTCGGGGTTCTCGAGCGTGCGGGGTTGATCAAGACTGAAAAGCGGGGCAAGGAACGCTATGCTCGACTCGCTCCCGAGGCCGTACGCGAAGCGGCCGCCCACCTCGCCTACTATGAACGCTATTGGACCTCTTCGATCGACCGATTGGAGGCTCACTTGGAGAAGAATCCATGAACACCCACCGCATGGAAATCACCCGCATCCTTCCCGCCGACCCCGAACGGATCTTTCGAGCTTGGACGAATTCCGAGGAATTGAAAGCCTGGCACTGCCCGGAAGGCATGACCGTCAGTTGGGCCGAATGCGAGCCAAGGGTCGGTGGCCGATACGCGATCAACATGGTTGATCCGGAAGGCATCGAGCACCGCGCGGTGGGTGAATACCTCGAAATGGTGCCCGGCGAAAAGCTCGTCATGAGTTGGGACTGGGAAGTCGGCGGCGGGGGAGACCAAGGCACGAGGGTCACGGTGCTGATGAAAGCCATAGCCGAGGGCCGATCCGAAATGACGCTCATCCACGAGCTATTTAACGATTTCGATTCATGCGAGGGCCACCGAGAAGGGTGGACCGGCGCGTTGAATAACTTAGAAACTCATCTCCAATTACCGTAAGTCGTAAATCGTAAATCGTAAATCGCCGGACATAGGATTGCCTGCATCAAGGGCCCGTCGATTTACGATTTACCACTTACGATTTACCAAAAAAAGTGACATCCAAATGCAAAAGATAACCCCCTTCCTCTGGTTCGACAACAACGCCCAAGAGGCGGTCGCGCTCTACAAATCCGTCTTCAAGGACGTCGTCGTCCACACCGAAAATGTGTTCGATGTCGAAGGCACACCCGGGCCCCCTGAAGTGCTCGTGATCGACTTCGAGATGTTCGGCATTCGCTACCAAGCAATGAACGCCGGACCGATGTTCAAGTTCAACGAAGCGATCTCGTTCGTCATCGAGTGCGACGGGCAGGAAGAGGTCGACTACTACTGGAATGCGCTTACGGCCGACGGCGGCGAGGAGAGCATGTGTGGATGGCTCAAGGATAAGTTTGGGCTGAGCTGGCAGGTAGTGCCGAAGCAACTCAATGAAGCAATGGCGAATCCGGATCCCGAGAAGGCACGGGAAGCCGTGCAGAACATGCTTAAGATGCGAAAGATCATTATCGCCGATCTGTAAATCCTTCAGGGGTTCGCTCTGCGAGACTCCCTTAGAGCCGTTTGCATGATGGTGGAGAAACTAGAAACTTCATGGAGGCGGGGGATGCATCGTGCCCCGCGGGCGGCTTTGGATGCACGTGGAGGCTTGTCACGGCGGCACAATACATCCGCCGCCCTCTTCCAACCCAACACAAGGCAGCAGCCTGCCTTGGGATTTGCTTACATCAAGACTTGCCCATAGCCAGATAGCGCCTCCGCTCATCAGCATCGAAATGCTCGATCGCGTTCCGGAGGGCTTGCCTCGGCATGGTCGCGGCGTGGGCATCGAGGAAAGAGGTCAGGGCCGTTCGGTCAAGATCGCCCACTACCCGCAGAACCCAGCCGACCGCTTTCTGAACATACAGATGCTCGTCGTGAACGAGAATCTCGGAAACAGCGAGCATATCTTTCAGGTCGTTTTGATAGCGGTAGTAGAGGGTCGCGACGAGGGCAGTTCGCCGTTCCCAGGGATCTTTGGACGCTGCAAGTTCATAGAGCGCATCTCGGGGTTTGTCCTCGAGATAGCGACCGACTACATACTGGGCTCCCAAGTCGACCATGTCCCAACTGTTGATGCGATCCGACCGGCGCAGATACAAGTCGTAGAGTTCCTGGCGCCTGGCTTCGGAGGTCTTCTTGCGGCGAGCAGCTTTGTCCATGATGCTCATCCCGCCTGCTTTGAGCTCGTGAACGGGGCTTTCGAGCAGTTTCTCGATTTCCGGGACCGGCATGTCGATGAACTCCTTGCCGAGTTGGAACAGATCCCCCATCTTTGCGCCGATGAAGTAGTCGTTCTCATCCTGATTCGGGAAATAGCGGAATGTCTTTTGCTGCCACTCCTCCGTCGCAAGGGCTCGCACTCTCTTCTCAAACTCCTCGGCGGTCAAAGTCATCCTTATCTCAACTTCGACCAAAGCTCATTGATCGCCACCGCTTGGCCACCCGTGTATGAGTCGTGCTCGAGAACATGCGCCACCACCCAGCGCAACGTGCAGCTATAGTCTCGCCTCGGGAAAACACGCTCCGGCTCGATGCCTCGGATCGCTTCGTAGCCTCTCACCCGCATTCGATCGTGAAGATCGTAGTACCAAGAGATCGGCTCTGCAGGAGGGACGGGCCAGAGCCCGCCGTATTGGTTGGTCGCTTCCGACATCAGAAGTTCCGACTCGGCCGGATCGCGCTCATTGCCACCGGCGAAGGAATTGAACCAGTAGTCTTCGCTGTCGATCAGGTGCAGCAGGAGACCGCCGATACTATAGGAGGTCGGCGTCGGCTGCCAGATGATCGCCTCGACGCTCGGCTCCTCAAGATTCTCCCGCCACTCGCGGGTGCTGTCATTCAGGCTTGCAAGCAGTAAACCGATTTCCAAATGGAAGCCCGGGAGAGGCTTAACGTCGTAAGTCATTTCATTTTCGAGAGTACGGCATCGACGAGCTTTACCGCCGCCGCCGGGTTTTGGGTCAAGAAAAGGGACGGCTCGATGAGTTCGAGTTCTGAGAGACAGAGTTGACCCTCGTCGTCGCGCATGACGTCGACGCGTGCGTAAACGATCTCGCCGGGCGCTAATCGAACGGCCCTCTGGGCGAAATCGATTTCTTCCTCCGAGGGTGTGTATGCGGAACTCACCGACTCTTCGGTATCCATGAACCGAGGCTCTTTACGGATTGCGTGCGTCACTTCCCCACCGATCCAAATGATCGACCGCTCGCCTTCACCGTCGACCGATTTCATGTACGGCTGAATCATCGGTTGGCGTCCAGTGTCCTTGATCACGCCTATGAGTGAGGCGGCAATCTCCGCGTTCTTGAAATCCATCGTGAGAAAGGAACCGCAGGATATCGTAGGTTTCACGACAAAACGATCCCATTCGGGGGGTGGGGTGTCATCAAACACGGTTGGGACAATTGGAAGCGATCTCTCCAGGTCCAACAAGTAACGCTTGTCCATGTTCCAGAGAACTACTTCAGCCGCGTTCCACATCGGGACCGGAACTTCACGGACCCAAGCTTCAAAGATCGCTGGCGTAAGGTGATAATCCCATGTCGATCGAATGAGCAGCGCATCGAATCCTGCCCCCGACTGAGACCGCCAGTCCACCATTTCCGCCTTGACCCCTCGCTCGCGAAAAGCGGCAAGTGTCAGTTCTTCATCGACATCGGGTTCAGGAAGCGGGCGGCAGGTGACAATTCCAAGGCGCATGAATCCCATATGATGTCACGGAACGGAGCCATTCGTTTGCGCGTCTGCGTAAGTAAGCTAGACGCAGTTTTTGTGAATAGTGTGAATTGTGAATAGTGAATGGACGAACCGGTTTGGCGGTACGCCAAGTCCGTAGCAGCCACCCAGCGCATAAATGAGTGAACCAAGAGAAGGATGATCACCATTCACCATTCACCATTCACCATTCACCCCAAAAAGGAGCCCATGATGCAAAAACCCAAGAAATCAGACATCAAGAAATTGATCGCCGGCCTTCATGCCGATCCGAAGGGTGCACCCATCGAGAAGGAGCACCACACGAAGGATTCCGTGAACATCAAGAGCACCGGCGGTGGCAAGAAAGCCGGCACCTACCGACCCAAGATCTAACCCAATGAAGCGATCCCTGACTCTTCTGCTCATGCTGCCGCTCTTCGCGGCGGCCAGGATGGCCGCGCCCGAGTCTGTTCCCGTGGATCGGCTGATCCAGAATGTCGAGGCGGCCCTCAAGAAGAGTCCGAAGGACACGGATCAGCTCTTCCTCCTCGCTCGGCTGCACTCTTTGGCGTACGCGCAGAACGAAAACAAGGCACCGGTTTACTTCGAAGAGCGAGGCAATCAAGCCGGTCCATTCCGCTTCGCTCCTTGGATTCGGATCCAGGTGGAGCGGGAGGACAAAGCTCCCAAACTCACGGATAAGGAACTGGCCCATCTAAAAGCCTCGTTCACGACTTACCAGAAGGTCGTTGAACTCAAGCCTGAAGCCGCCATGCCTAAACTCGGCTCGGGCTGGGTGAGCGAGGAAGCGGGCAAATATCCGAAGCAAACGAGCAAGTTTGTGCCGAACAAGACCATGACCGCTGATTCTTACCGCTCGATGGCCATCAGCTTGTATCGCAACATCACGGCAAACTACAAACCCGGCAACTCGGAGGAGCATCGCTGGAACTGGCAAGACGAGGAGCCTGCGTATGAGGCCGCGCAGAACCTGCTGCGGCTTCTCAAGGGCCGCGCCGCGATCGTCGGTGAAAGGGAGCGCCTTGGGGCGCTAATCAAGGAGTACGAAGCTCGGCCCCAAGTGATGTCGCCCATCGTCTTCCCGCTTTCGCCCACGGCCCCGACCCGCTTGATCGACCCGTCGAAGTCAACCACTTTCGATATCGCCGCCGACGGAATCCGCCGCGAGTGGCCCTGGGTTTCGACCCAGACCGCCTTCCTCGCTTGGGATCCTCGGGGAACGGGGGTGATCAAGGATGGCAAGCAGCTTTTCGGCAACCGAACCTTCAATATGTTCTACAAGGATGGCTACGCGGCCCTCGCCTCGCTGGATAACGATCTGAACGGTTGGCTAACCGCGAGCGAGCTAAAGGGCATCGTGGTCTGGCACGACCGAGATAGCGATGGTATCTCCGATCGGGGAGAGGTCTCGCCAGTCGAGCGATGGGGCATCACCGCGATCCGGACGAAGAGCAACGGAACCGCCGCCGGCATGGTAGCGGCGGCCAAGGGCATCAAGTTCCGGAGCGGCCTGGCGGTGCCGACCTATGACTGGCTGCCGACCTCCAAGACCGGCGCGATTCAGCCGTAATCCTTGGCACGGGAGGGCCGGTGTGGGCCGCGAATGCTTGTGTCGCGGCGAGAGCCTTGTCATTGACCGCTTGATGTGATTCTTGCGACGGAAGCATAATCCTGACTGCAAAATGCCGCGACACAAGCATTCGCGGCCCACATTTGACTGTGGACTAACTTTTCGTGTATCGGCAGTCTTGAAGCCCCATTGTCAGTCTGGACCCGTAACTCATCACCCCGTGCTTTCGTTTCTACAGATGAGAGAAACCCATGGTGAAGAAACAGTCCCCAAACCTCAACCCGCTGGAACAGCCGGTGAAGAAAAATTCGGGTGAGCTTTTGCTCAACCTCGTCGCGGATGCATCGGTCCTTTACGGCCATGTCAAAACGGCGCACTGGAACCTCCGCGGAAAGAACTTCCTCGGCATCCACCGACTTCTCGACGAAGTTGCCGCAAGTCTGCTCAAGGGCATTGACGAAATCGCGGAGCGAGCCCGCCAGCTCGGAATGTCCGTCGATGGCAACCTTGGCGCTCTCGCCAAGAAGAGCACGATGAAGGCCTTTCCGACCGGCATTTTGGACTCAGAAACGGTCGGTCAAGAGCTCGGTTCATCTTTGGCCACGGTGATCAAGTCGATGCACGAAGGCATCGAGAAGAGCGATGAGGGGGGCGATGCCATCACCGCCGATCTCCTGACCCGCATCTCGGGCGAGTTGGAAGTTCAGCTCTGGCTGTTGGAATCGCACCTATCGTAGCTATGGAAAATGAGCAGGAGCTAATCGAGGCGATCAGCCGGAACAATGAGCTGATTGCCCGCCGACTCATGTTCGATAAAGACTGGAAGATACCCCTGCGAAACGGCATTCTAGTCGGCTTTGGAGGGGTTATCGGAGCGACACTTGTCGTGTCGCTCGTCGTGTGGATTCTCCAACCCTTCAGCACTTTCGCGCCGCTGAAGAACACCTTGGATCGGCTGAGTAACGCGATCGAAAAGACGGCCAAAGAGCCCTAGTCCTTCTTCTCGAACTCGACCATGCCGACGGTATTGCCGTCGAGATCGATGATCTGGGCAGACCAACCGACATGCGGCACGGGTCCCTTCGGGTTGATGACCTTTCCGCCCAGGCTTTCCGCCTTTGCAAGTGAAGAGTCCAGGCTGTCCACCTCGACCCAAATCGAGGGCGAGCTACCGGCGTTCACAGTCTCCACTTTCATAAATCCGCCCAGGTGCTGGTCGCCCGCGCCGAAAACCACCATGTCTTCAGTGAAGGCGCGGAAGGTCCATTCGAAGAGGCCTCCGTAGAAGGTTTGCGCACGCTCGATGTCGGTGGTTTCGAGCTCAACGTGACATATCGTGTTTGCCATGCGAGATATTGTGCAGCGGGTCGCGGGCGGAAACTGTGCCGAAACTGCGAATCGCTTTCTTAGCTCAAGGCGTAGACTGCTATAGTATGACGACCGTTTTAGCTCTCGCCATGGCCCTTGGGCCACAATTCGATGTGAAGTTCGTGCCCACCGGCATGACGGCCAAAATGGGTGGTTACCGCCCGGTTCGCGCCCAGATGAAGGCGGAGGGCAAGGTCAAGAAAGCCCCGGCTGGCCTTACGGCGCCTCAGTATGG
>JBKJIP010000054.1:0-2723 GCA_046598515.1 Fimbriimonadaceae bacterium
GGCCGTCGTGGGCATTGGATGCGCCGGCGGTGGAGCCCCTGTTGGGGGCGGTGGTGGTAATAACGGTGGCGGCGGCAACGGCGGCGGCGGCGGAACGGGGCGTGTAGCGGCCAATCCCGTCGGTCTCGATGACAAGCCCGGGTATTTCGACATTTACCTGTTGCCAGGTCAAGGCCGCGCGGCGGGCGATATGTGGGCGAATCTCCACATTTTCCGACTTCTGCAGTTTGGTACGGGCGTATCAGCGGAACTCGATCTGCCGACGGATATGAAGATTCAGCTCAACCGGTTTAGTATCCAGAACCGGGGATTCAACAGTGAGCTCAGCAATGCTTCCGGACCCTATCCGAACAGCAGGACCTACGATACATTTGACTTCGCCTTCGGCGACAACCAGCCTGGTGGCTCGGTTCAGGGCATCGAAGTCGAGGATGACCTCGGCAATGTCAACCAGGTGACGGTTTCTCCCCATCAAGAGACGATGATCAACGAGATCGAGGCCTCCGCTTTCCGCGGTCGAACCTCGGCGTTCCAGTTGTACATCAACGACTCGATGATCGTCTTCGATACGCCGAATACGGCCCACCTCGATGTCCCTGCTTTCCTCGCTGCAAACCGCAGCCCGGAGACTGGCAAGGTGCGAAGCTTCCTCGCCGATCACCTGAGGTTTGATATCAGCGCCGTGCCGGCAGCAAAGCGACCGCTGATGCCGGCCCCGCTTCAGTTCCCGCCCGAGGAATCGACCGCTCGTTCGGTCTTCTTTAGCGGTGATTGCTATGCGATCGGTGATCTGAACGCGCGCGGAGTGAACGGCAGCAACGGTCTGTTCGTCTTCTTGCCCCCGGGCGTCAATTTCTTCGAGGGCTTCTATCGGCCGCAAGATCCGACGACCCTCACGAAGACCTACGAACTCAAGCAAGCTGACCCGAGCGTCATCGGACAGATTCGGTTGATCTCCGCGTTGAAGGGCGTTTACAAGGACTTCCATGAGGGCCTGACTAACCTGCATTCCACGGAGTTCATTCTCCTGCCGAAGACGGGTGACGGTGCCAAGCAGGATTGTGTTGTTCTCCGCTTGAACGGTCAGTCCGTTCAGGATATGTGGTTCGGCACTGTCGATTTTGGTGTACCGGCAGGCAACAGCCCCTCGTTCCGCATCTATCCGATCAAGAATCTCTATCCGGCTAGCACGGCGGGCGAAATCCGCGGCACGCTTCCGGTGAACAATCTCGAGGGTCGAGGCGGCGCGACGGTTACGAACAGTGGGGCCAGCTCCAAGTGGTGGCAGGACGTTCGCTACGGTCAGTACAAGTTCAACACATCGGCACCGGCCGGGTTGACGCAGACCGGCGACTTCGTTGTTTACCGCGCACCCTAAATGCGACCGATCCTTTGTGGCCTTGAAACCGAGTACGGCCTGTACATCGAAGGAAGAGGCGCGGAGGAGCAGATCGACGACGCGATGGCGCTCGTTCGGAGTTATCCGAGCGAGCGCCGCGTCAACTGGGACTATCGATTCGAGTCGCCTCGTGCGGATTTAAGGGGTTTCAGTGTCGATCGTTTGGCCATCGATCCGGAAGACGCCAAGTTCGACAAGGGACAGCGCTACCGCGGTTCCGATGCCGAAACTAGGTCGGACATCATTCTCCCCAACGGGGCCCGGTTCTATAACGATCACGGCCACCCCGAATATGCGACGCCCGAATGCTGGTCGCTGGACGAGCTGGCCGCTCATGATGTAGCCGGCCAAGAAGCCGTCCTCAGGGCCGCTAGAAGATACGAGCGACCCGCGAAGCTCTACAAAAACAACACCGATTTTCACGGGGCTTCGTACGGAACCCACGAGAGCTACCTCGTCCCACGGTCTGTGCCATTCACGCGCCTCTACGAGGCGGTTTTGCCTATGCTGGTCGTGCGATCTGTGCTCTGCGGCGCGGGCAAAGTCGGGTCGGAATCCGGGAAAAGCTGCGCGTATCAGCTTTCTCAGCGGGCCGACTTCTTTAGCGAGCCCGTGAATGTGGAGACGCTCTACCGGCGGCCCATTTTTAACACTCGCGACGAGGCGCATGGTGATCCGCGAGAATGGGTTCGGCTTCATGTCATCTCGGGAGACGCGAACATGATCCCGGCCGCAACAAAGCGCAAAGTCGGCCTGGTCAAGCTGGCGATTCGGCTGGCCGAGATTGGGGAGGCCCCTAAGTGGAGTCTTTCCGATCCCGTCGAAGCCGCGAAAAGCCTCTCCCGCGATGAGTCGCTCAAATTTGAGATCAGGCTCGCGGGTTCTTCCTGGACAAACGCCTACGAAGTATTCGAAAGCTACTTCGCCGCCGCCGATCGCTTTCTCGCGGAAGGCGAGTTGTGCGAGGTTATCGACGAGTGCCGGCAACTGTTGCCGTTGGTAGTGAAGAATGATTCGTCCCTGACCAGTTCGATCGACTGGGCGGCGAAGAAGTTCTTGATTGAGCAAGTCCTGGAATCGGAAAGCTTGGACTGGGGGGAGCCGTCACTCAGCGCCTATGACCTAGAGTATTCGAACGTCGATCCCGACGAGGGACTTTACTTCGCGCTGGCGAATATGGGTGTGGTTCCGGGGATGCCGGATGAGACTTTTCGTCTTGATGGTCCGCCTGCGGAAAGGACCCGGGCCTACGCCCGGGCGTTGGCCCTACGATTCCCGGAGCTCACTGCCGCGTCTTGGGGCACCCTCGCCTTCGGTGATCGAT
>JBKJIP010000064.1:0-6823 GCA_046598515.1 Fimbriimonadaceae bacterium
TTAAGGCCATTGCGTATTCCTTGCTGCTCGAAGCTCTCTTCGTGCCCATCAACCTCAGTCCCCAGCGTATACACACATTGGTTGCCAGGGGTCGAAGAGGGGTGGAAAGGAATCGCCGCCCAGCAAAAGCTCGCAGGGCAAAACGCAAACGACGAGCGCGATAGCGCGGAGGAGATGCGCTTTGCCCTGCGGGCGCCGCGCATGCCGCAGAGACTCCAACGTTGAGGCTAATGCGGCAATTCCGAAATCCGCGGCTCGAAATGCCTACTTTAGCGAAGACTCGACCGCTAACCCGGCCTTCGTTTCGCCGTTGTAGTCGCCCATCACCGCAAATCTAATTATGCCGAACACCAGGAACACACCGATCAGCCACGTCAGCGCCCGATTGAAATCGCGGCCTTCGGTATTGAACCGCTCGACCCTGATCCACCCATAAATGCAAGCTAGGGCCGAGATCGTAAACAAAATGTAGAGGATCGAGCCCAGGGGATGGGCGACGAAGGCGCCGATAAAGTGACCGTGAACGGTTGCCGTAAACGACGTCGTTAGGCCACACCCAGGGCAGGGTCGATTGAGAACCATCGCGCTTGGGCAAGGCGGCAGACCAAGCTGCATGTGCGTGCCGTGGCCCCGAGGGCTCGGAGAAAGATAGATCGCAAAAGCCGTGACTCCAGCCCAAAGCAAGAACCACAAGAGCTGCCCGCTCAAAGGAATGCGACTGTCGACCTTTTCGAAAAACACCATCCGACGCCAATTGAAGGCGTTTTGGCGGGGTGGTGCGACGATGTCGTTCTTCATCTCATTCTTCAGGCGTCAGCCTAGGTATGACGCATTCCGGTTGGAGTTCGTTGCCTCGGAGTCTAGCCATTCCGACGACTTGATCCGCCGGGTCCAGCAACACCACCGGTTCCGGGCCAAAACTGCGGAGCGTGCCGATGGCTTGACCATGTCGGATCGCTTCCACCTGCGTCAAGTTCATTTCAAAGTACGGCGCGGGCGGGATAAGTGCTTCACGCAGCGGAATTAGATGATCCATCGTGACGTCATCGAGCGTCACGGCTTGATCGAGATGAAATCGACCGACCTCCGTGCGTCGTAGCGCCGCGAGGTGAGCCCCGCATCCGATCGCTTGGCCGATATCGTGGGCCAATGTTCGGATGTAAGTTCCTCCAGAACACTCGACGATCACCTTGACCGACGTCGCGGAGAACTCCGTCGCCTCTAGCCGGCCGATGTGGACTCGGCGGGGCTCGCGCACGACATCTTCCCCCTTGCGGGCATAGTGATAGAGGGGCTTACCCTCCTTTTTGACGGCGCTATAGATCGGTGGAATCTGCTCGATAAGGCCAAGAAACTTGGGCTGAACTTCTTCATAAGCCTGAACCAAGTTTTCTGGAATAGGCTTCTCGGCGACAACCTCGCCTTCCCGATCTTGCGTTGTGGTTTCCACCCCGAAAGCGATTTCTCCGAGATAAACCTTGGGTTCCAGGGGAAGGAATTGGAGGAAACGGGTGGCCGGCCCCATGGCGACCACCAACAAGCCCGTCGCCAAAGGATCCAGAGTCCCGGCATGACCAACTCGCTTGGTTTGGAATTGTCGCCGCAGACGCGCGACAACATCGTGCGAGGTAATCCCCAGGGGCTTGTCGATCAGGAGGATGCCAAGCATGCGCGCAGCCTCGGAAGAACGATATCCAGTGCCTCTTCCATCGAGGCTTCGAACGAACAGCCGGCCGCGTTTCGATGACCGCCGCCGCCCACTTCCTGCGCGACCGCCGCCACATCTAGGTCACCCCGTGAACGGAGAGAAACTCGGACTCGGCCCCGTTTGGGCTCCCGGAAGAGCGCGGCGACCTTGACCGTGCTTATCGAGAGCAGTTCATTGACAAACCCTTCCGTGTCTTCATCCCGCGCGTCGGCGGCCTCAAAATCTTCGACTACGAGCGTGCTGTAGGCCAGTCGCTCCTCTTCCTCAAGTTGCAGAGCTTCAAGGGTTTGACCTAACAGCCGGACGCCGGAGAGCGGCTTCCGCTGGAAAACCTCTTCGCTGATCAGATTGATGTTTCCGCCCGCCTCGATCAGCTTTGCCGCCCATGTTAGCGACTCGGGAGTGGTATTTCGGAATCGGAAGCTACCGGTGTCGGTCACGATACCGGTAAGCAGGCACGTAGCAATCTCGGGCGTGAAATTCGCATCGAGCCGTGCGAAGAGTTCGCAGAGAATCTGAGCCGTCGCAGCCGAGGATGTATCGACAATGCGAACATCGCCCGGAGACTCCATCGGCACGTGATGATCGATCACGACGAGCCGGGGCATGGCCTCCAAGTACTGGGCCGTCGATCCGAGCCGATGCATGGCTTCTAAGTCAACGACGATCCCGAGATCGTGCCCGTCTTGAGTCGGCGTCTGCCGAACCTTGCCCACGCCAGGGAGAAATTGGAGGTTGGGCGGCGCCGGGTGGTGGCACAAGACTTCATTCTTGATACCTTCGCTCCAAAGGTAGAAAGAGAGAGCGAGGGCGGAACCCAGCGCGTCGCCATCCGGGTTCAAATGCGTCCCGATGAGAACCGAGGTCGCCCCGCTGAGCTGCTGCTGAAATTCTTGAACGAGGCCCGGATCGAAACTCAAACTTCCCTTCCTTAGGCCCGGTCGGGCCAACATAGGATACCGGACACCCTGCCCCGGCGGTTATCGACCCTAAGTTTTGAATCTGGAGAACCGGTGCTTGAGCAACGTCCAAAAAGCTTCCACCCCGTCCGTCCACCGGATCTTCTTGCCCGCTTCCTTCGTGCGGGGCACGTAGCGAATCGGGATCTCATGAATGCGATGGCCCAGCCGAATAGCCTTCGCCGTGGCTTCCGGACAGAACTCGAATCGATGGCAGGTGAGATGCATCGCTTCCAAAACATCACGACGGAATGCCTTGTAGCACGTGGCCTCATCGGTGATCGGCTGCCAGAAGAGCAAGCGAACCGTCCAAGCGAGAAGCACATTGACGAGCTTGTTAGGGAGAGCCATGCCCGCGGGGATTCCGCTCTTAAACCTGGTTCCATAAACAACAGCCGCTTCGCCCTTCAAAATTGGCTCAACTAGCGACGGGATTTCTTCGGGAAAGTACTCTAAGTCGGCGTCCTGAATAATCACCGCCCGACCGGTAGCCGCTGAAAGTGCCTGGCGGATCGCGTTTCCTTTGCCGCCCGGCTTAGGATTGGTTAGCACACGGATTCGGTCGCCATAACCGGCGAGGATCTCGGGAGTCCGGTCGCGACTCCCATCGTCGACGACGACGACTTCCAAGGAAAGAGGGAGAGCGAGCAAACGATCGAGCAGTTCGCCGATCGTATCCTCCTCGTTCAACGCGGGCACGATCGCGGTCACATCGGGTTGAGCGCCATCGGCCATTCCCCCATAGGATACCGCTGAGTTACCAGCGAACCTGTGAGAACTGCTTTCATATGCCGATATAGTCATTGGTGGAGCTTCATCCGGCGAGGCGCACGCACACTCTGCGTGCTCGAATGGTTGCGTTGAAAGCTGGGGTGGTAACCCTGGCGGTTTGCCTTGCGTGTACCCTCCTCACTTTCTACGGCGGCCGCGAGATATATTTTCAAAGCGTCGAAAGGGAGATGCTCGCCATTGTCCAATCGGCCTCCGTGCTGGTGGATGGCAATCGTCACCAGAAAGTCGACTTGGAAGCGGGAAAGAGCAAAGCCGATTACGAAGCCTCTCTTGCCCCGCTTCAGCGAATCCTCGATACAAACGATCAGATTCGATACATCTACACCTGTGTTCAGCGCGGCGGGCGCACTTTTTTCGTGCTCGATCCGACCGAGCCGGGAGACCACGACAACGACGGCATCGACGACAAGTCCTATGTGCACGAAGAGTACAAAGACTTAACGCCAGGAATGGCGCACGCATTCCGACATCACGACTTTTATGCCGAGTTGGAACCATCGACCGATCAATGGGGCACCTTCATCAGCGCGTATGGGCCGATCCGCAACTCCAAGAACGAGTTCGTCGGAATCGTCGGCGTCGATATCGACTTTAGGGTATTCCTGCAACGTCAGGATCAACTCAAGTTCCTGCTTGATTTGGGCATAGCTCTGTGCATCGCCTTCGCCACGGTCGTCTACCTCTTCGTTTACCGATCGACGCACAAGGCGTTCTGGGTTCAAACAAACCTAGAGGCGGCTACGGAGGCGTTAGAGCAAGCGAATCACGACCTCGCGGAAGGCAAGGCCAATCTAGAGATAAGCGTGGAAAAGAGAACCGAAGAACTCGAGCCAGCGCTTGCTGTGAAAAACCAGTTCCTCGCCAACATGAGCCACGAGATGCGAACACCGCTAAATGGCATCATTGGCATGAACATGCTGATGCTCGAAACGGAGCTCAGTGAGGAGCAACAGGAGTATGCCGAGCTGACTCAGCAATCCTCCATGCACCTGTTGCAGATCATCTCCGACATCCTCGAAATCGTGCGAATGCGGGCCGGCAAACAGTCCTTGGAAGTGGAGCCGACCAATGTCAATCTCGCCATCCAAGACGCTTGCGCCGCCCTCGCGATCAGTGCCAACCGGGCCGGGCTCAAACTGGACGTTGAATTGGATGACTCGATTCCTTTGGGTGTCGATGGCAACGCCCTGCGACTCCGCCAAATCGTGACGAACCTAGTCGGCAATGCCATTAAATTTACGAATCCGCCGGGCTGGATCAAAGTCATCACTAGCGCCGGCACGGATTCTTGGGCCCTGACCGTCTCCGATACCGGGGTTGGCATCGATGCCGACAAACTCCACACGATCTTCGAGGAGTTCACCCAGGTCGACGCAAGTGCGACGCGGCGAAGCGGCGGAACCGGTCTCGGGCTTAGCATCACTCAGAACTTGGTCGAGCTTCTGGGGGGCGATATCTCGGTCGAAAGCGAGCCGGGTGTGGGCACGGTCTTCCGCGTGAGACTGCCGTATCAAAAGTACGAGCAAATGCAAGCTGCATAAAATGAACCCTCAGAAATCGCTTCATTTATGGAATAGATTCATCGAGGGATTGGAAGCGCTATGACACCGGCAATGCCAAGGACGGAAGAGCAAGGGTTTAACAAGCTGCCTGTTATCTTGATCGTGATATCGATCATCATGGCCGGCGGTTTCTTCGGCGTAAAAGTCCGGACAGATTCCATCAGCCGACAACCGGTGGCCCTCGCTCGAGGTGAGACCGCCACCGTCGAGATGGATGAAAAGCTCATCAATCTCGCCGACAAACGCACGTACATGCGGGCCACGATCGCCATTCATCTGCGCGAAGGGTTCGATCCGAAGTTGGCGGAAGACGACATGGCCGCCTTAGATGATGCGGTCATCCGAGTTCTGGGAGACAAACTGCCCGATGAAGTGACGGGATCCAAGAATCTGCGTTCCGTCAAAAAAGAGCTTGCCAAGGCCATGAACGCCGTCCTCGCTCCGAAGCAGAAGGCAAGAGTGACCGATGGCAAAGAGCAGCCCGACTGGGACTCCGAGTATGGCCCCGTCCTGAAGGTCTACTTCCGGGCTCTGGCTATCCAATAGCCTTTGTCGCCCGGTACTCCAAAGGGAGCCGGTGCCACAATCGTAAGCGTTGATTTCCCAGACCTTCGAACGACTTCGCGCCGCCGGCGGAAAGGCGCTTGTCGCCTACGTGACCGCCGGCGACCCATCTCTCGATGACCTGCCCGCAATCCTTGATGCGCTCGAGGAAGCTGGCGTCGACCTGATCGAAGTGGGGATCCCCTTCAGTGATCCCATCGCCGACGGGCCTACGATTCAAGCGAGCACCCAGCGTGCTTTGGAACGGGGCGTAACACCTCGCGGCGTTTTCGACGCGCTAGCCAAGCGAACCGGCGAGATTCCTGTTCTCGTCATGGGCTACTACAACCCGGTTCTCCGTCGCGGCTTGGCCGATTTTGCCGCCATGATGGCGAGCGCCAGGGTTTCCGGCTCGATCATCTCCGACCTCACGCCGGAAGAGTCCGACCCATGGGTGGAGGCGTCCGTGGCCGCCGGTCTGGATACAGTCTTCCTTGCCGCGCCGACGAGCACGGATGATCGCCTCGACGTCGTCTGCGCAAAGTCGACTGGATTCGTCTATGCCGTCTCTCGCACCGGAGTTACCGGCGCCGGGAGCGAGGTTCCGCCCGACGTGGTCAACCTCGTCGCGAAGATCAAGGCGCGCACGGAGAGACCCGTCTGCGTAGGATTCGGCATCAGCCGGCCCGAGCATGTCCGCATGGTCTGCTCCGTGGCCGATGGGGCCGTTGTAGGCTCCTTTATCGTCGATCTCCTTGCCAAATCATGGGATGGTGGAGCCGGTCGAGAGAAGTTGATTTCTGCTGTTCGCGAACTGAAACAAGCAACGCGCTAAAGACTGACGGAAAAACGCCGAGAATTGCGGATAGAGCTATGCTTCCCGCACTTTTTTATGGCGTCGGCTGCTTCGCGATTTCGGTGGTCTTAACGATCATCTACGCGATGTTCCGTTCAATCGAATGTCGAGACGAATGGAAGTCTTGGCGAACGATGTTGTTCTTCTTCATCTTCGCCCTGGTTGCCCCCTACGCTTGGTGCGAAGTCACAACCTTGCGCTTCAGCAAGAACATGCAGCCCATCGTCCAGGAAGTCTTCGACGAAGTGGGCGTAAACGGAGATGTCGATTACTTCAAGGTGCTTTACGTCAAAGATGGCAAAGCCCGAGTTATCGGTGTCGGCACGGAGAAAGCGAGCTGGGGTGGCACGGATCGTCCCCTTATCGCGATGACGCTGATCCAGAAGCCCAACAACAAGTGGGA
>JBKJIP010000074.1:0-6301 GCA_046598515.1 Fimbriimonadaceae bacterium
CCCGGTGTCGCAGGTCTCGCCGTAGGCGTGATCGGAGACCCGGGGTAGGAGACGCCACCAATAAAGCCCGGAGATGGAGCCGAACACGACGAGGGCGCTAGCCCGAAGGAGGTTCGACTCCATCTCCGGGCGGCGGGGCCGCCTAGCTCCTACTCTAGGTTCGTCCCGTTCACCGTCAAGACGAACCGGTAGCCGATCGTATCCGCCGCGCGGCGGCACATGATCATGCGGCTTAAGAAAATCTCGAAATATTCCATCACCGACGCATAGCTCGTATCGATTTCGAGCGTCAGCTCGATCTTTTGCTGGCCCTCGAGCAGTTCCACCCGGCTCTTCTGCACGGCGTAATTCACGCGATCATGGATGTCGAAGGTCTCCATGATCGGATTCTGGACGCGACTGAAATGAACGTCGCTCTTATCCGCCAGGATCAAAGCCGCTGACATCGGGGATATTGGCTGACCCGCCAATTCCTCGTGATTTCCGATCGCCCCCAGAATCGGCGCGATCTCGATGCAGTCCATCCCCATCTCGTTCAGGATCGTGAAAGCGATGTTTGCCCCTGAAATCGGGTGATCGAGCCGGTTGATGACATTGCCGATGTCATGCAGATATGCCGCGATCTGTGCGAGCTCCACATAGCGGGCGGGATGGCCGGCATGCTCGAGGATCGCGCGGGTTATCCCGCTTACGACCCCCACATGGCGATGGCCGTGCTCCGTGTAACCCATCGCCTTCATCACCTCGTTAGCGCCGTCGATGAGAGTGCGAACTTTGTAGTGACTGCGGACTTCTTTGAAGGAGATCAAGCCGTTCTCGGGCATGTTTCAGTTTGGCCCAAATCCGTTACCGCCCATTTGGAGTCTAAAACGGCGGCGATGCAACCCGCGCCCTCAGGGCTCATGCCCATAATAAGGGATGAACCTGCGATGGATCGGCTATCTGACGGCCGCTTCGAGCGTCGCCCTCCTTCATGCCGGCACTCGCGCACCGGTCCAGAAGACGGTGAGCTATCCAAACGACCTCTTCCCGGTTATCAAAGCGAACTGCCTGGTCTGCCACAACGAGAAGGACGCGAAGGGATACCTCGATCTCTCCACGCCGAAAGGCGTCCTCGAAATGGTCGTGCCCGGCAAACCGGCTGAATCAGAACTGATTAAGAGGCTCAAAGGCATGGGCGGCGCGCAGATGCCGCTGGGATTCCGCCCAATCTCGGATGATATCATCGCCAAGTTCGAAACCTGGATCAAGGAAGGCGCATCCACCGAAGGCGAGGTTCGAGTGCATTGGGCTTATATCAAGCCAGTCAAGACATCCCCCACGATTCAATCGACTTGGATCAAGAATCCAATCGACGCATTCATCCTCGCCCGACTAAAGAAGGAAGGCCTGAAGCCATCGCCGGAAGCGAGCAAGGAAACGCTTATCCGTCGCGTGAGTCTGGATCTCATTGGCTTGCCGCCGACCCCAGCCGAGGTTCAAGCCTTCCTGGCGGACAAGTCTCCGGACGCTTACGGAAAGGTGGTCGACCGGCTCCTCGCCTCGCCTCATTACGGCGAGCACGTGGGTCGCTATTGGCTCGATCTCGCCCGCTATGCGGACACGAACGGTTACGAAGCCGACCGCACCCGCACTGCCTATCTCTATCGCGACTGGCTCTTCAACGCGCTCAACGCGAACATGCCTTTCGACAAGTTCACCCGCGAGCAGTTAGCTGGCGATCTCATGCCGAACACCACCATGGCGAGCAAGATTGCGACTGGATTCCACCGGAACTCGATGATGAACGAGGAAGGTGGCACGGATGCCGAAGAGCAGATGTATCAGACGATCGTCGACCGTGTGAACACCACGGCGACGGTTTGGCTCGGCTCCACGCTCGCTTGTTCGCGATGCCACGATCACAAGTTCGACCCCTTTTCGAAGGATGACTACTACCGGATGTATGCCTACTTCGGCAACAACCGATATGAGGTGGTCGGAGACGTCAACGTTGGACAACGTCGATTCTATGAGCCAACAATGAGGGTGACCACGCCGGAACAGCAGAAGCTGATGGATACGCTGCGGGTTGCAATCAAGGCCGTGGACGCGAAAATGGCCACTCCCGCCGGGTTCCCAGAATCCCTCGCGAAGTGGTTGAAGACGCCAGAGGCAGAGTGGAAAGTCGTCAAGCCCGTGTCCGCGGAAAGCAAGGAAACGACGCTCTCCGTTCAATCTGACGGTTCGATCCTGGCCAGTGGCGTGAATCCCCAGAACTCGACTTATCGGGTCAAGGTCCGCCTCGACCAACCGGTTTCCGGCTTTGGCATCCGGGTTCTGCCCGACGCCAGTTTCCCGATGAAGGGACCGGGACGGGCGACCAGCGGCAACTTTATTTTAACCAAGGTCTCCGTAAACCAAGGCGGCAAAGCCGTGCCGCTCAACACCGCTTCGGTTACCTACTCGCAGGGCGGATACAGCGTCGCGCATACGGCTTTCGGCGGCGGACCCGGTTGGGCCGTCTCTCCCGAGGTCGGCAAGGAGCACACGGCCGCATACGGGTTCGAAAAGATGCTCTCCGGCGAGATCGAGATCGCCATGGAGTTCAATGATCCGACTTGGAAGCAGCACGGATTCGGCAAATTCGCGATTTTGACCACGAACGATCCCGTTCCGGCCGTCCTCACCGACGATCTTCGGCTCAAGCGCGGCTCGAAGCCCGATGATCCCGCTCTAGCGGCTTTCTTCCGCTCCGTCTGGTGGCCCACGGCGAGTTTGGTTCGCGAGGAGCGACGGCTTCGCAACGAAATTGCGATGATCGAGGCGAGTCTGCCTACGGCCCTGGTCCTGGCCGATACTTCCGGTCAGAAGAAGGCGCAGGTTCGGGACCGAGGGATGTACAAAGCCTTCACCGGCGAGATTACTTCGGGAACGCCCCACTTTCTACCCGCATCCCCACCCCCAGGCGCCGATCGTGCCGCCCTCGCCAAGTGGCTCACCAGCCGTGAGAACCCCCTCACCGCTCGAGTGCAAGTCAACCGGATGTGGGAGATGCATTTCGGACGCGGCATCGTGGAATCTAGCGAAGACTTTGGCACGCAGAGTTCGGCCCCGAGCCATCCCGAACTGCTTGACTGGTTGGCATGCGAGTTCATGGATCGCGGATGGGACATGAAAGCGATGCACCGACTAATCGTCATGTCTTCGACCTATCGGCAGAACTCAGCCTCTACCGCCGCCTTGAATCAGCGCGACCCGCGCAACGAACTGCTCGCCCGGGGAGCACGGTTCCGGCTCGATGCCGAGAGCATTCGAGATGTAGCCTTGGCCGCCGCCGGTTTGCTCGACCCCAAGGTCGGCGGGCCGAGCGCGATGCCGTATCAGCCCGCGGGAGTTTGGAACAGCCCTTATTCCGGCGAGCGCTGGTTGGAAAGAGATAAGTATCGGCGCGGAGTCTATACATTTTGGAAGCGAACGGCCACTTATCCCGTTTACTCTGCCTTCGACGCGGGCACCCGGGAAGAGTGTGTTCCGCGCCGCGCCCGAACGAATACACCGCTTCAGGCTTTGGCGCTCTTGAACGATCCGGCGATGATGGAAGCGGCTCGCGGGCTCGGGGACATCATGGCAAAGCAAGGTCTGGAAGCGGGTTTCCGACGGGTGACTTCTCGCCTGCCCAATGCGGCCGAGAAACAGCGATTACTCGCGCTGAAAGCGACGTTGGAGAAGAAGTACAAGGCCGATCCCGCGGGAGCCAAGAAAGTGGGCGGAGATGCCGCGTGGACGATGGTAGCCAATGTGCTGCTGAACATGGACGAGGCGATCACAAAGGAATAAGCGATGCACGAAGATCTGATTGACATCACCCGTAGAACCTTCTTCAAGGAAGTCGGATTCGGCATCGGCGGCGTTGCCCTCGCGTCCATGCTGCCCGCTTCGCTCCTCGCCCAGGAACAAAAACGCACCGATCCGATGGCACCTAAGGCAGCCCACTTCAAGCCGCGAGCGAAGTCGGTCATCTATCTCTTCATGGCGGGCGCGCCTTCGCAGGTCGACCTCCTCGATCCGAAGCCGACGCTTCAGAAATACGACGGTCAGCCGTGCCCGGAAGAGCTTCTCAAAGGCGAGCGGTTCGCCTTCATTCGCGGCACGCCTAAGCTGCTGGGTTCACCCTACAAGTTCGAGCAAGCCGGCCAGAGCGGGCAGTGGGTCAGCGAACTGCTCCCCCATTTCCGCGAGATCGCCGACGATGTTACGGTCGTGCGGTCGATGTCGACGGAGCAGTTCAACCATGCGCCAGCCCAGCTCTTCATGAACACCGGATTCCAGATCCCGGGTCGACCAAGCCTGGGTTCATGGCTTACTTATGGTCTTGGTAGCGAGAACGCCGACCTCCCGGGCTTCGTGGTTCTGATCTCCGGCGAGAATAACCCCGATGGTGGCAAATCCTGCTACTCGAGCGGCTTCCTACCCAGCGTCAATCAGGGCGTTGAGTTTCGCTCGAACGGCGACCCCATCCTCTTCGTGACCGATCCTGACGGGGTCACTCGTGAAGTTCGTCGGGAGACGCTAGACGCCCTTCGCGACCTAAATCAGATGGCCCTCAAGCGCACGCTAGATCCGGAGATCGAAACCCGCATCGCGCAATACGAGCTCGCCTACCGAATGCAATCCAGCGTGCCCGAACTAACCGACCTCTCCAAGGAGAATCAAGCCACACTGGAGATGTACGGCGCGGAAAAAGGCAAATCCAGCTTCGCCAACAATTGCATCCTCGCCCGGCGCCTGGTCGAGCGAGGCGTTCGCTGCGTTCAGCTCTATCATCGCGGTTGGGACAATCACGGAACGGGCACTTACGACGACATCAAGCACCGTCTGCCGCAGCTTTGCAAGGAGACCGACCAAGCGGCGGCGGCGCTCGTGAAGGATTTGAAGCAACGAGGCTTGCTTGACGATACGATCGTGGTCTGGGGCGGCGAGTTTGGCCGCACCCCGATGAATGAAGCTCGTGGCGGATCCACGTTCCTCGGCCGCGACCATCACCCCCACGCGTTCACGATGTGGATGGCCGGCGGTGGCTTCAAAGCCGGGACGGCTTATGGCTTGACCGACGAGTTGGGATACACCATCGCCCAGGATCCGATGCACGTGAATGACCTCCACGCTACGATCCTGCACCTGATGGGCTTCGATCACACGCGGTTGACGTACCGATATGCGGGCCGAGATTTTCGGTTGACGGACGTAGGCGGGAATGTGATCCAGAAGATCTTGGCCTAGAAAACCCTCCCATGTAGGGGAGGGCTGTGAGCCTCAAGCGAACAGGGGTGGGGTGATACCCAGGCTGTAATTCCAAGACCGCCTCACCTCTCCCCAGTTCCCTTCGGTCACAGACCCTCTCCTACAGGAGAGGGAGAGACAAACATCCTCCCTACCCTCGCACGTCATAAACACTAAGATGCTCTCGCTACTCATCCTCGCCGCTGCTCAGTTAACTCCGGCCGACATTCCTAAGGCGAATACGTTTATGTCCGATGCCGAGTTGGACGCGTTTGTTACCGAAGCGCGCACCAAGCACTCACCGGGAGGATCGGATCCGCTCTGGTTAATCCGCATGGCGAACAAGTTGATGCCAATGGGGCCAGCGAAGTCGCTTTCTTTGATCGATGAGCTGAAGTCGCGGCGGGTCAACGTGGGTGACGAGGTTACGGGGGACGATCTCTATTGGGTGATCAATATGATGATCGACTTGCCGGACCGCACGAACGCTCCGTTGCCCGGAATCGGGGTTCAGCTTAAGAGAAGGCCAACGGCGGGCGTGTTGGCCGCACGGTGGCCGCTCGCCATCGTCGATGATGTCCCCCTTGTCGGCCCATACACGATCGTGCTCGAGGGTACCGGCAAGCCGGAGTCGACCACGGATTATGCTCGCCGCCTCTTGAAAATCGGAACGTGGCGCACGAGACCTTTCAAACCGAGAAACGATCCCTTCGGTGCCTATGACACGATCATTCGCAACAGCGCTTTCCGGTCGGTCGAGATCGATGACATCAGCGACAAAGTCTCCGGGCAGTTGCTTCGCATGGTGCGAACGGCCTATCGTCCCATGGCAATACCTCGAAACCGCTTGACCGGACGTCAGGCGATCGAGCTGTCCCGGATGGAGTTTGCCGGAGTTCGAGCTAAGTGGGATCCGAAACTAGATCTTTATGTGCGGTTGGACGGGACGCATGAGCCGTACTAGTTCGTCCGTAAATCGTAAATTGTAAATCGTAGAGGCTCTTGCAAAAGTCGTCTTGATGCGCGGTAAATCGTAAAT
>JBKJIP010000164.1:0-8128 GCA_046598515.1 Fimbriimonadaceae bacterium
ATTGCGCCGACTGGATAAGCCGGCTTGGATGGCTGTCTATAACGGTGAGGATCATAACCTGATCCAGCGCAAGAATCGAAAAGACTGGTCGATCCGCATGCAGCAGTTCTTCGACCACTACTTGAAGGGCGCCCCGGTGCCGAAGTGGATGTCCGAAGGCGTCGCCGGCGTGAACAAGGGCAAAGATTACGGATTCGAGTTGCCCAAGAGCGGCGGGGGATAGAGGGCAATGACGAGTGACGAGTGACGAATGACGAATCGTGTCTCCTGTTACTCGTCGCTCGCAGTTCGCAACTGATCACTTGTAGCTCATCACTCGTAACTCGTCACTCGTAACTAGCTGGGTCCTTTGATCCCGCCACTGAACCTCCGAGGCGATGACGCGTCAAGGCGCAATGTGAATCCCTGGAGGGATCGTGAAACTATGAAGAGACTTATCAGCATCGCCGTTTTGTCGTTGGCCGTCGTCGGCCTCAGCGTCGCCTCCTTCGCTCAGCAGACGGGCGGAGTCAAGCAAGACAAGAAGCAGGGCGCCGTTGGTCACCGCGGCCACGCCAAGATGAAGCTGGCCAAGAAGCACATGGCCGAGAAGCTCAATCTCACGGCCGAGCAGAAGCAACGTGTGCAGATTTTGCACGACCAGACCAAGGCTCGCCTCCAAGCCCTAAAGAACTCCCCCGGCGATCGAACTTCGAAAGCTGCGAAGTTCAAGGAGATCCGAGAAGCTTCCCGCACTGAGTTCCAGAGCATCCTAACCTCTGACCAGAAAGCGAAGCTTCAGGAGATGAAGAAGAACCTGAATGACCGCCTAGGCAAGCGCCAAGGCGGGAAGCGCGATGGCAAAACGAAGCGCGGCGGCGGAATCGGCGCGTAGTCGTTTGGGACCCCTCTCCGCGACACAATCATTCGCGGAGAGGGGGTGCCCTACTTCTTTTGTATCTTCTGAGTCTCTTCCAACTTCGCCTGATCCGCACTGATCTTCGACCACCGGATGCGGTCGAGCGTGATGAAGCTGGCGAACATGAGGAGGACTAGGGAGAGGCCGACGCCTTGGAAGAGGTTTTGCGTCTTGAAACTGAGCCGCCGTCCCCGGCGGAACATCTCTGCGATCGCGACCATAATCTGGCCCCCATCGAGCGGCGCGATCGGTAGCAGATTGAACACGCCGAGGGACATGGAAATCATGCCTGCGTATTCCAGGAAAGTGACGAATCCGTCGTCCATCGTGATCTTGGTGTAACGAACCATCGTCTCTGGACCGCCAACCGACTCGATCAGCTCCTTCGGCCGGCTAAAGCGCTTGAGCAGTTCGAAGGCAAACTCGGCGGGTGCTTTGAAGGCGTCGACGATGGCGGTGCCAACGGGAAGGGGCACGCGCTGGCGGCCAAAACCAATGCCGACCTTCGATTGAATCTTCTCTTCCTTAAGGATGTTTAGATCTGGAGAAATGATCGGGGTGGGTGCTTTGTCCACGTCGGGCTTTACAGTAGCAGTGCCCTGTTTGCCGGCGCGCTCGTACACGAAGACCGCATCTTTGCCTCCCAAGTCGCGAACGTTCTCGACAATGCTAAAGAACGTTGGCGTAGGCGTGCCGTTGACGCTGACGACCTTGTCGCCAAGGCGAAGACCAGCTTTGTAAGCGGGGCCGACTTCATTGATCGTGGCCAAGACCGGTGTGTTGTCATTCTCCTGCTTGCCGCTGAAGGTCCAAATCGATGCCAAGATAATCGAACCCGCGAGCATGCTGGCGACGGGGCCGGCGAGGAGCATCCAGAAGCGCGGCCAGGGGCCACGGCTGTAGAATCCGTTTTCGACTTTCGTCTCGCTGCCATCTTCTTCCGGCATCATGCCCTTGACGCGGACAAAGCCGCCGAGAGGGAAGGGGCGAAGCGTAAAATCGGTCCCATTCTTACGGGCATAAGTCCAAAAGGGCTTCCCAAATCCGATCGCGAACTCCTCGACTTCCATCTTGAACCAGCGGGCGACGATGTAATGCCCGAACTCGTGGGCAACGACCAAAACCGTCACCATGAGGAGATAGCAGAGAAGAACCAGCAGCATAAACCCTTATAGTTTACGTTCCATAGTAAGAACTCGATGCGCCCTGAGTCTCTAGGCCGGGGCCAAATCGTCCGATAATCGAAGATGATGCGCTTTGTTGGTTTGATTCTTGGATGTGGCCTGTTCGCCACGGGTTTCGCAAAGATCGATCCGGTCGGGATCTATAAGCCGGGCGTGAAGACGCCGGCGAAGATGTCCAAGGCCGATCAAAACGTCGCTCGAAACGCCAAAGCCGCCGTCGAGGGCGGATCTCTCAAGCTCAACAAGGACAAGACATTCGGAATGTCCTTGGCCAACCAGGTGATGCTCGGTAAGTGGTCTTTATCCGGGAACATCCTGACCATCAACGTGCTCGAAATCGTCGGGAAAACGGCCAAGGAAGTCGCCAAAATGCCCACGAATCTGCGCGTCGGAAGGTTCAAGTTTATGGCGGACGGAGTCCAAATGGTCACACTCCCCGAACCCGCCGCCAATCAGCCCCGCATCATGTGGCGCAAGACGAAGGTCTAGCTTCCATTCGGGCTTCGGAATTTCGGGGCGAACCGCGAGCTGCGTGTAACCCTTTCAATGCATCACGTTCGAGAGTGCCGATTCTCGCATATGTCCTGGTTCCTCTGCGAGATGTTTGTGCTCGCGGGGGAACCGTTGGGGAGGGGGAAGTCGCTCAGGTCAAGGCGTGGTCAAAAATGCCTTCTTGCATGGCTCCCGGAATCCTCACCCCCCGGCCCCCTCTCTCCCTAATCGGCACAGACATCCGATCAAGGAGAGGGGGAGTTGCCCGAGTTTACAAACGCCGCCACAACCAGGAACAACTCCTCCGAAGGCGTTGCCGCGAACAGGTCGAACTCCGGATACCGCTTGTTCGGCGCAAGTTGCGCGATGGCGTCCATCTCGCGGCCGCTCGAATAGAGGGCCAGCGCGTCGCGCAGCCGCTTGCTGCCTTTGAGGTGCGGCTTCAGCAGGTTCATGATCGCGTGGTCGCGGGCCATGCCTTCCAAGAGCATGAGCCGGTAAGTCTCTTGCTCGACCTTCAACAATCGAGCAACGCCTAATAGGCATCGCCGGCGCGTAATGATGCTGACGCATGCCTGGGCCTCGATCAGGATTCGCGGTATGTCTTCCTTGCCGCCGATGACGCCGAGGGTGTACGCCACCTCGCTTTCTGCCTCGTCTTTGTAGTAGTTGAGCGACTGCCGGACATAGGGCAGCGCCGATTCCAGTTCCATCTCTGCCACCGCTTCCGCCGCCGCAATGCGGACGCTGGGGAAAGGGTCGAACAAGGCGTCGGCGATCACGTCCGCGGCTTCCGTAGCCTCCAGTTGGCGCAGCGCCTGCACCGCCGCGCGGCGCAGATCGGGGTCGCCGGGCACTTTGGTCGCTTCTACGAGCGGCTGTATCGCGCGCGGATCCCCGATGAGAGCGAGCGCCTTGGCCGAGGCGCGGCGAGTGAGAGCTCGCGGGGAAGTCAAGAGCTTGGTCAGGGGCTCGACCGCATCGGGAGATCCCAGCAGGCCGAGGGCCTCGATAATCTCTTCCTCGACCAGGTCGGGATGGTCCTCGATAATGTGGATCAGCGCCCGGCTCGCATTCGGATCGCTAAGCTTCGCCAGCGCGGTCGCCGCCTGACGGCGAACTCGTGGGGAAGGATCGTGGAGGGCCTTTATGACTTCATCTCCAGCTACTGTCGCATTCTGAGCGGCAACACTCTCGATCGCTTGCTCCCGGATTGCAACGTTGCCCGTGCTCATGTTTCGGAGGGCTCTCAGACCCCGCGGCGTAACCTTCGTCAAGTCGCGAATGGTTTGCTTAATCTCGGATGCGCCTTCCTCGCGAACGGGAATGAGGAACCAGATGGCCGCGAAGCGGAGCATCATGGCGACGCCGAAAACCCACCGGTATGCGAAGATCGCATCGGCGGAGCCGCCGAACCACTCAAAGGCCAGGGCTCCGAGCATCGGCGCGGCGAAGCCGATCAGCGACTGCGTAGCGAGGGCCAGGGTCAAGTAGTTGCCGCGATCATCGGGCTTGGCCGTCGCGAGCAAGATGTTGTACTGACACAGAGCGACTCCCGCCCAAGTGGCCCCGACCAGGATGTGGGTCGGGAGCAAAACGAGGGCGTTGTGGAGCGTGTTATTCGGCACGCAAAAGAGCCACATCGTGGGTGTAACCGCAAGCCCCAATCCGACGATGATCAGAAGCGGACGGTTGCCATACTTGTCTGCGAGAAAGCCCCAGAACCTCGCACTGACAACATTGCCCAGCGCATGCATCAGGCCGGCCCACATGATGATGGAATAGGGCAGATTCAGGCTCTTGATTGCATAGGCGGCGAACAAGTTTCCGGGGAACGCCTGCCCAAAAACGAAGAGCGCCAGAAAGAGCAGAACACCACGAAATGCCTTATCACCAAGCGGGGCCCGCAAGCTGTCCGCGACCGACTTCAAAGAGACCCGTTCGGGTGCTTCTCGCTTATGATCCTTCATCCGAAGGAATGCGATCATGCTCCCGATGGCGCAGACGGCACCGATTCCAAAGACCACGGAGAACCCGAACTCTTCCTGCTTGCGGTCCCGGAAAAAGTCAAGTAGCAGGGCACCCGCGAGTCCGACGCTGGCTCCGACCGCGGTCATCGTCGCATTGCGTCGGGAGAAGAAGAATCCGCGGGAAGTCGCCGGAACAAGGTTCGCCAGCCACTCATTGTAAATCGGATTGACCAGCATCACCACGGCGGAGGCCACGGTGATGCAGATGATCAAAACGGTCAGTTTCACCCCATCTGGAGCGACGATGACGGGCAGGGCCACGAGCGGCAGGTAAAGGAGTCGCCAGGCCAATCCTCCTGGCAAGATGTAGCGCTTGTACGAACTAAACGAACGCCCCCACACGCCACCGGGAATCTGCAGAAGTCCCAGCAAAGCGGGGATCGCGCTGACGAGGTTGATCACGTAATCGGACCCGTTCAGCATCGCGATGAAGCCGGTCAGGAATGCGCCGCCCACAAGGGTGCCGAAGGCCGTCGCGAGAGCCCCGTCGGTGTTCGCCGAACGCAGCGTATGAAGATTCTCGAGGCGATTGGCTTGTGGCACGTGGGAAGCTGTATTTTGGCTGAATTAGCCTTAACCCGGCATTTCGAGGTGTCACGATTTTCGGACTTTATGCCGATCATCAGTAGTGGATTTCCATGCGAACGGTCCGAGGGCGAATTACATGGCTTGCGATTCTTACCTCCTTCGCCTTTCTGGCGGCGGCCGTAATTTGGTTTGTCTCGATGCGCAATCAGACGCGAATGCTGAACGCGTACGATCGCAGCCAGCGCATCGTGTTCGGCCGCAAAGCACTTCAGCTTCGCGAGAAGCCGATTCACCTCGCGATCGAGAAAATCGGCATCTGGGCTGATCTTTCCCGGTTCGTAGCCGGTCAGAAAGGGTTCGATCAAGTCTGGGCCGACCTCTATCTGCGAAAACTTCTCAACAATGAACTTCGGGCGACATGGGTGTTTAACGCCAACGGCAAGCCGCTCTACTCAGCCGGCCTTGAGGGCCTCAACCCGCGCGAAGCGGACTTCAAGCCCAAAATTCAAGAACTAATCAAGATGTCCCGCCGGTCCGGTCCGGTGTACGTCAACCTCAGGAACAGCACCGCGCAGATTTTTGTGACCTCGCTTTACAGTGCCGACGATACGAGCCAATCCAAAGCGCCCATTGGTTACATTGCGTTTGGATCGGTGATCGACGACATTGCGCTCGAGGAAATGGGACGAGCGATCGGAGCAACCGTCACGTTTGAATCACGGCCCCCGACCGATCAGTCCGGCGATGAAGACACTGAGTGGTTGAGCGTCACCGATTACGCCGGGATGCCCGCGGGTGCCCTTCGCATCAACTGGTTTGGGAATCCCGCCCTCCTGCAGATCGATTCGATCCGAACGACAAGCATGTCTCTCATCGCGGCCTTCGCCGCGCTGTTCGTCCTAGTCATCGTGTTGGCTCTGACCCGCTGGGTTTCGGAGCCGCTGCGAGGTATCTATCTCGGTTTGGCCACAAAGGACCCGCCCGCGATCCGTGCCGCCGCCTCGGAGCTCGACGAGTTCAAGTCGTTGGCGGATGCGCTCTGCGAGTCGGTCATTCAGCGTGAACGGCTCAAGGAGTGGAACAACGAGCTGGAATCACACGTGAAGGAGCGAACCCATGAGCTGCAGAAAGCGCTCATGGTCCGCGGCCATTTCTTAGCGAACGTTAGCCACGAACTGCGCACGCCGCTGAACGGCGTTATCGGCATGGCTCACCTCTTGAACGACACCGGGTTAAGCGAAGAACAGCGGGAGTACGCGGAAGCCATCGTCGGTTCCGGAGAGCAACTCTTGGTGCTAATCAACGACCTTCTCGATTTTGAAAAGGCCGCGGCCGGTAAGCTGACGGTCGAGCGGATTCCGCTTAGCGTGGATACCTGCCTCGCCCGTATTCAAGACTCTTTCAAGGCGCGAGCCGCCCAGCGTGGCAACACCCTATTGATCACCTGTGATCCCACTTTGGCCGGACCGATTTTGGGCGATCCCATGAGGATCACCCAGATCCTGAACAACCTGGTCGGCAACGCGATCAAGTTCACGGAAGAGGGAGTCGTCGAGGTTTGGGCGGGCGTCGATAACGGTTTGGTGACTCTCCAAGTTTCCGACACAGGGATCGGCATTCCCACCGATCGCCTGACGACGATTTTTGAAGCTTTTGAGCAAGCCGATCTTTCGACAACACGAAAATTCGGAGGCACGGGGCTTGGCCTTGCCATCGTTCGGCAGTTGTGCGATTTGATGGGCGGTGTAATCAATGTGTCGAGCGAGGTCGGTGAAGGTTCAACCTTCACCGTTCGGCTGCCCTATTTGCCGGCTACTTCGGCTCTTAGCGAAGCGGCTTAAAGTCACGAGCTCCCCTCATATTCGCTGACTGGTGGGCTGTGCCACACGAGGGCGTGTGGCGTGAACTGTTCGCGGCAAGGGCGCTTATTCGGGACCGGATTCCACGATCGCGCTGCCCCATTTGCTTAAATTGACGTAATCGTCTTCAACCATCAGCCCACGCGTTATTGTCGCTCGATCGAGATCAATCTTGGGCATTCGGGCCGGCTTGTCGCTGTTATTGAAGTAGAAAGTGATCTTCCGGCGTCCCTCGTTCTGCTCGAAAATGAAGAGGCCCGGTTTATCCGGCGCTGAGATGACCTTCGGCGTATTCTTGACCAAGAAGGGGAATCTTGCTCGGCTGTAAAGCATGGGGCCGAGGTAGTCGTTCATCGCCAGAATCCAGCTCTGCATCGCATCGTCGTTCTCCGGCCAGTACCGAGCTTGCCAGATGTCCGTCGAGGTGAAGCATGGCCTGCCTTTCCAGCAGGTGACTAACATCTCTGCGAAGCTCGCCTTGTAGCTTTCCTTACCCAGTTCGTCTCTGAGGGTCTTCGTCTTTGGGCTGGTGAGGAAGTGGACGGTCTCCCCCAACTTGGCTGTCTTGTTGAGCCACTGCTTCGGCGATATCGCGCCCTTGGCGTATTCGATGGTCGCGTTGCGCCAGGCGAGGTTGGCCCTGGTGTCGATCGTCTTCGGATCGATCAGTTTGACCTTTCCCTTCGCCAGAATCGACTTCATTTCGGGAGTGGCTTTGGGTTCGATGCAATAGCCGTCGAATGCATCGTCATTCATCATCGCCTCGAGCCGGTCGAGCCGCACCACGCTCGCCGGGATGCGATAGATAGCGGGCGTACGCGTGGGCGCTTCGTCTTGGAGCGTGAAGAGGATGAGGGCGATCATGGCTCGGATTTCCAATTCACGTCGAAGTGCGCCCGACCCGCCTTATCGACCCACCCCGTGGAGGGCGGACCTTCGCGCCAATCGTACGCCCAGTGGTTCTCGGGGATGTCGGGAAAGTCCGGCTCTTGGTCGACCGAAACCGACCCGATAAAAAGTCCGAGCATCGCCAGCATTCATGCATTATACGGACACGGTTTCCTTGGGAGTTTTCAGACCTTGCGGCGAATCCACAGTGTCTTTAACCGCAGAGGGCGCAGAAAAGGAACGCAGAAG
>JBKJIP010000222.1:0-14106 GCA_046598515.1 Fimbriimonadaceae bacterium
GATTTTTCGATAGGCTTCCGTAGCCGCCGCGACACGAGCATTCGCGGCCCACATTTGCTCTTCATTAAGCCGAAAGATTGGACCTTGCCATGCCACCTCCGCTTCCAGCAAAGGCGCCACCGCCAGTTTCCAAGTCTCCGGTCGACGGCCAATCCTGAAGCTGGTGCACGTCGGGAAGCAAAGGTCCGCATGAGATGATGCGCCATGACTTACCGCATGACACAGATTCTTAGGCGGCTCGGTTGTGCGGGAGATTATTGGCGTGAACGCTGCGATTCCGGCCCGCTTCCTTGGCCGCGTAGAGGGCGACATCGGCATCCTTGAGCAGCGCGTCTCCGTTCAAATGGTCTTTCAACGTAGCCACCCCGAAGGACGCAGTAACGTGCCGATGTTCCCACACCTGGTTGTCCAGGGCCGAACGGAATCTCTCCGCCGCGCTCATAGCACCTTCAGCGTCTGTCGCGGGGAGAATGATGCAGAACTCTTCGCCGCCATACCGCGCGACCACATCCGATTCGCGAGCCACGTCTTGCAGCGTCTTCGCGACCTTGCGCAGAACCTCATCGCCGGCTTGATGTCCAAAGCCATCGTTAAACAGCTTGAACTTGTCTACGTCGAGGAGCAGGATAGAGAGATCATCTTGGGTACGCCGACTTAGGCCGAAGAGCTTCGTCAGCTCATCTTCCATGCAGCGCCGGTTGCGAACGCCGGTCAGGCCATCTGTAACCGAAAGCGTCTCGAGCTGACGATTGATGACTTCGAGCATTCGCAGCTTCTCCGCGAGTTCAAACTCCAGTTCCTTTCGATCCGTGATGTCCAGAATCGAGCAGATTCCGCCGACTTTTTGGTCTCCCATTGCGATGGCGAATGCGCTTGTAAGTAGGGTCAAAATCTGACCGTCCTTTCGTTCGAAATCCCACTCGAGGTCGTGCAGTGCCGGTCCGTAAACTACGGAGAAGAGCGGGGTGGTCAGAGTTGCGAAGATCTTATCCACGGGCGTAAGGAAGACCTCGCCAGCATCCAACAAGAAGAGTTTCTCGAACTGGTCGTTCCACTCGTTAATGACACCCTTGTTGTCGTAGGTAAAACACGCGACGGGGAGTTCGTTAAAGAGAAGTTGGAATCGCTGTGACGCTACACGCATCTGTTCATGAGCTGCTTGTTCGGCGGATACGGCAATTTCGAGTTCCCTGGTCGTCGCCGCCAACGCGCGCTCTCGTGTCAGAATTTCAGATCGGTCTTCAAGAGCTCGCTTGGTGGATAAACTCGCAAACGAGCCGATGGCCAAGGCAAGCACGGCACCGACCAACAGCCCTAAGAGGCCAGCTTGGCGAACGCCATTGAGTCGAATGATGTAGTCCGTCGCCTTCAGGTCGACCCCAACGATGCCAACAAATGCGCCATTACCATCGTAAAACGGCGCGTAGCCGCTTATGAAACTCCCCCACCGATCCTCGTAGGTTATAGATTCGGCGATGGCTTTCTTCTCTCTTAGCGCGCGCACCGCAACAGGTGATACCTCGAGATAAGGCTCCATAATGTGGGACTTATCGTCGACACCGTCGTTATCTGAATCTCCCTGGTCAGTTGGATCCAAGACAAACCGGATTTCTCCGCTTTTTTCGACGAGTGTGTATACAAAGGCGAAATCGTCCGAGGCATTGATAAGATCCCGCATCGGCTTGATCGCCTGTTCGTAGGCATCCGTAGTTTCTTGCTCGGGCTTGAAAAACGTCTTATGAGCATCGCCATCGATCATCGTCGCGGCGACCTGGGCGCTACGCACGAGATCACCCTTTACCTCAATCTGGATGGCTTCCAGGCTGACGAGATACAGCGTTGCCGTAACCGCGATGACCGTAATCATCACTGCAAGGCCCGCATATATACCGACCGCCCTTGGCTTCAGGCGGATCGACCAGTCAAATAGACGTCTAAACAAAGCTCTCCCATCAAGGGTATCGGTCACTTTGCCGGGGTCTTGAGGCAAGACTTGAGGTCATTTAGACTTCATGCTTGCCGTAGACTGTCAGAGTGCAACTCTTGCCGACCGAAGCGCAGTTCGTTTTGGAGGTCTTTCCCGCCTGGTCGAAAGTCGTTGAGGTTCACCCTTGGCCGACCGTCGGAAATCGACGGCACCCGTGCCTGGTTTGGGTCAAAACACCGGGAGATGGCGGGGAGCGCTCCATCGTGTTGAAATCGTGCTCTTATTGGCCAGGCGTCTTTGTGGAAGCCAGACTCTTCCCACATCTGGCTGACCTCGGCTTGCCCGTTCCGGCGATCTTGAACGGTCCCGCCCTGCTCGATGGCGCACCCTACACGTTGCAATCTGTTTTGCCTGGAAGTAGCCTCCGAGACAGCCTCCTTTCGCCCCTCCGTAAAGCGGAAATACTCGCCGAAGCCATTGGCAGACTGCACCGAATCTCCCTCCCTCCCGGGCTGGCTCCTCGAGTTTCGCTTATCGGAAGTTTGGTGGATCTCATGTCCCGCCCCTCACCGTGGCGCGGAGATCATGAGTTCAGACGCGCCGCCAAACGCCTCCGCCCCGACTTACTGGACATCGATGATCCGCTCGTCTTTTCGAATGGGGATTACCTTCCGGGCAACTTCATGACCGATGGCGAGCAGATCACTGGTTTCCTCGATTTTGAATTCGCCGCGTTCCAAGATCCGCTCTATGGGCTGGCCAAGTTCGAACTGATGCCGCCGGGCACATTGGAAGACATCCCACTCCGACAACCTTACTTGGAAGCACTTGGAAAGACCGACCGCGACCTTGCTCCCCGGGTGGCGCTTCGATGCCTCTCTCTCCTCGCAACTCGAATCGACATTAATGCCCCGGACAAGTACGGGCCCTGGCTCTTGGAAAGACTTCATGCGGCTTTGGCCGAGTGTTAAGTCGCGAGACGGCTATCCGTGCCACAATTGGGCTCGGTTTTGAACGTCGAAACTCATTCGAACCCGGCTAGGGCAGCGGAGTCCACCAGCGCCACCATGCGGGCGCTGATTTTAGAGGAGCCTGGGAAGATATCCCTTCAACACAGGCCGGTTCCCCGTCCTTCGTCCGGCGAAATCTTGATTCAGGTTAAAGCTGCCACCACCTGCGGCACGGACCTCAAGGCCTATCTGCGCGGCCATCCCCAGATTCCCATGCCCGGGCAATTCGGTCACGAATATAGCGGAGTAGTAACCGCCGTCGGCGAAGGCGCACCCTTTGCGGTGGGAGATGCCGTCATGGGCGTTCATTCTGCGCCCTGCCAGACCTGCTTCTGGTGTCTGCGCGGACAGGAGAACCTTTGCGAAAGCATCATGACCACGAAGGTATTGGGCTCCTATGCGGACTACCTCCTCATTCCCGAACGCATCGCCCGACTGAACGTTTTCCCAAAACCGGCGGAGATTTCTTTTGAGAAGGCTTCCCTGCTCGAACCCCTCTCCTGTGTTGCGCAAGCACTGGAACTGCTCCATGTCGATGCCGAGACCAACGTCTTGATTCTCGGCCCCGGCGCAATCGGTCTCATGTTCGTGGCCGGACTTCGGCATCTCGGCGCTTCCCAAGTCACCATCGCGGGCCGAAACAAAGCCCGCCTAGCCGTAGCCGAGCAACTCGGCGCAAAGACGCTTTACAACGGTGATCTGACAATGCCCGCGGTCGGTGGCGGTTACGATGTGGTCATCGAGTGCACAGGCAGCGTCGAGATTTGGGAGCAGAGCCTGAACTATGCGCGTCGCGGCGGCAACGTCGTTCTCTTCGGCGGATGCCCCGCGGGAACGAAGGCGAGCTTCGATACACGACGCGTTCATTACGATCAGATTTCGCTCATATCACCCTTCCACTTCGGCACCTCGGCCGTACGCACGGCCCGGCGATGGCTACTCGATCCGAGGTTCGACTTGACGCCTCTTCTATCCGGCACCCGCGAACTCGAAGATGGCACGCAAGTTTTCGAAGACCTGAGGAACGGCGTCGGCCTGAAGTACGTGTTCCGCCCGTGAAGCTCGCACGCTATATGGGCGGCGGCGAAATCGCCATTCTTGAAGAGGATGCTCCGGCTTGCCCTCCCGGCGGCCTCTTGATTCGCACTCTCGCCAGCGGGCTATGTTCGGGCGAGCTCATGGACTGGTACATGGATCGAAAGATCCCGCATGTGCTCGGCCATGAAGTGTGCGGCGTGGTTATCGAATCGCAAGACTCTGGATTTCCGGTTGGCGCCCGTGTCGCCCCCCATCACCACGCACCGTGCATGAAATGCGATCTTTGCCGGCGCGGCGCCCAGGTCCATTGCGAGCAATGGAAACGGACCAAGCTCATCCCTGGCGGCATGGCCGAAATCTTTGCGGTTCCGGCCGAGAATCTGACGGATACAATTCTCATCGACGCCGTTCCCGAGTCCATGGCCGCCGACGGTCATGAGCTACCTCAGATTCGGCCCCAGGACGCGGCCCTGATCGAGCCCCTCGCTTGCGTCGAAAAGTCTTATTGGCGGGCGTTCGGAATCGTCGACATGAACGGTCTGGTTTCCCCTTCCGTGGCCGTAATCGGCCTCGGGGTCATGGGGCTAATGCACATGCTCAGCCACGCTCGGTTCGAGCGCATGGCCAAGAATGGCTTGGATTTGATGGGTTACGATACGAACCCACTTCGCCTGGACTGGGCGAGAAAGCAGGGCCTCAAGGTCGACCACCCCGACGCGGCGAAGAAGGCGGAGAAGGTGTTTGTGTGTCCCGGAAGTGAAGCCGCTCTTCAGTTGGCCATGTCGATCGTCGAGCCGGGGGGCACTCTGCTCCTTTTTTCGCCATTGCCTCCGCCCGGCATGATGGAGATACCCATAAACGACCTCTATTTCGGGGACATCAGCCTCGTGTCCAGCTACTCGTGCGGTCCCGACCACACCAAAGCTGCCCTCAACCTCCTCATCGCGGGTTACATCAAAGCCGAGCAGGTCGTCAGCGACTTCATCACCATCAATGAGCTTCCCCGCGCCTACCAGGCCATGAAGGCGGGAGAAATCCTGAAGCCCATGGTCATGTTTGACTGAGCCGCGGTCGCAAAGGGAGAAAACCTAAAGTAGATTCTCAGCATTTCCGGGGGGAAACCTAAAGAGGCGCGGAGATTTGCCGATAACGATACTGACAACCCGGAGAAGAAACAAAATTTCCGGGGTCGAGGCTTATCGTGGCGGAACCATTGACTCAGGCAGAAATAGATGCGCTCTTGAACTCGCTCAAGGACAGCACGTCGTCGTCTGCGTCATCCCAGCCCGAAGAAGCCATTGCGCCCGCCCCTCTCACCGTCTTCGGAGAACTAACTTCCGAACTGACCCGCCGGCTCACACTCATCGCGGAATGCTTTGCCAAGGCGTTCGAGCGCGCCCTCAAACCGCACCTCGAAATGCCGGTCCGGCTGACCGTTAAGCAGCTCGGACTCGTGACTCAGTCATCCCAGCCCCTCGCCTTCTTGCGCTTCAGCGCGGATGAACGCGTGGGCGCGATCGACTTCGAACCGAAGCTCGCCATGGCAATGGCCGATCGCCTTATGGGCGGTCAGGCTCGGCCCGCTCCGGGACGCGCCGGCAAAATCGAAACCGCGGTTCTGGCCCCGGTCTTTCAAGAGGCGGCCAATGCCCTGAGCTACGCGCTGCGCCACCACGGTCAGCTCGTTTCCACGTTTTACGATGAGGAGTTGGAACTCACTTCCGGCCTCGAAGTCGACTTCGAGCTGAACCTTCACGGGTTCACGGGAAGCATGTCCTTCCTGATTCCCAACTTCTTCCATGCAATCGAAGAGATTGAAGAGGCTATGCCGGTCGACGGCGCTTGGATCGTCGAAATTGGCGGAGCTCGGATGACGGCTCAAGCCCTTCTCGACCTCAAGGTCGGGGACATTGTAAAGCTCGATCGACACGCGGATTCGGATCTCGTCCTGATGGCGGGAGGCACGAAGTTCTCTGGACGTCCCGTCCTAGATGGCCAGAAACTGATGTTCAGCATCGCCGCACGGGAGGAACTCAATTGAGAAAAGCCACCTCCGCGTTTTCCGCGCTGATCTCCTCGATTTCGCTCGATATCACCGCCGTCCTCGCGACCCTCGAAGCCAGAGCCGACCTGCCGGAAGCGGGGGACGTGTTGGACCTCGGTCTCCTGGTCGACGAACCGATCGGACTTTTCGCGAATGGTCAGCTAGTTGCGATGGGAACCGTGATCATCAGCGACGATCACTTCGCCCTTCAGATCACCGAACTCGCCGGAGCCCCAGCCGCAGCTCAGCAGGAGGCGGCTTAACTCATGCGACGGTTTACGCACGTTTTCGCACTGCTACTCATCCCCGCATTTGCACTGGGTCAGAAGCTTGGGACCAAGGCTGATTTATCGCTTGGCGCACCTTCTTCCTCGGCCGGCGTTCCGGTTCTGCAGATGTTTATCTCTCTTGCCATCGTGCTGGGTTTGTTAAAGTTTGTCCTGCCAAAGGTAGCCGCAAAGCTCAGCAAGCGAATCGTGACGCCCCTCAACTCGGGCATCAAAATCGAGGAGTCGGCTCACTTTGCGGGAGGCGCGCTCTACATCGTTACCGCCCGCGGCAAGTCCCTTCTGCTCAGCGTCAGCAACACCGGCGTTCAATGCCTTTCCGATTTGACCGAGCCTAACAAGCCCGCCCCCGAGCCACTCTTTATGGATGTCCTCAAAGAAGAATTCGATCACCCGACCGCGCCTCTGATGGCCGTCGTCAACGACGCCCCGACGGATCGGCAACGCGCCGAGGAAGCCTTGGCTCGCCTCGAGAGGTTGGTGGGATGAAGAAAACCCTTCTCATCGGATTGCTCCTCGCCTTCGCCGGCCTTGCCGCCGCGCAGACGATCCCAAGCGTGAAGCTGGATATGGGCCCCTCGAAGAGCCCGGAGGATGTCAGCTCTTCCCTTCAGATCTTGGCCCTGCTGACTGTTCTCAGCATCGCCCCCGCGATCATGATCCTCACGACCGCGTTCACCCGCATCGTGATCATCTTCGGCTTCGTCCGTACCGCCTTGGGCACGCAGACCATCCCGCCGAACCAAGTCGTGATCGGTCTGAGCCTGTTTATGACCTTCTTCGTGATGGGCCCAACCTATCAGAAGATCAACGACACCGCGCTCAAGCCTTACATGTCGAAGGAGATCACCTACGACGCCGCGGTGGAGAAAGCGCAAGCTCCAATCCGGGAGTTCATGCTCAAGAACACCTACGAGAAGGACCTATCCCTCTTCCTCGACATGCGCGGCGAGAAGCCGGAAACCAAGGAAGACGTCAGCCTCCTCTCCCTGATCCCGGCATTCATCATCAGCGAGCTTAAGACCGCCTTCATCGTCGGCTTCTACATCTTCGTCCCCTTCATCATCATCGACCTCATCGTCGCCAGTGGCCTGATGTCCATGGGCATGATGATGCTTCCACCTACGGTCGTCGCCTTGCCGGCGAAGATCTTGGTCTTCGTTCTCGCGGATGGGTGGCACACGATTGTGCAAGCGATTATGCAGGGATACCGGTAGGAGTAGATCGTTGGAGGACGTAAATCGTAAATGGTAAATCGTGAATCGACGAACAGGGAGCTTGCTTCGCGCTACGCGCTGGCATGTGTGGGAGGACAGTTATGTCCTTCGCCCAAAAGCAAATCGTCCGTCGATTTACGAAACACGATTTACGATTTACGATTCTCCCCATTCACCATTCACCATTCACGATTCACCAGAGGAGCTTCCCAATGAACCAAGGCGTCGTCATCGATCTCGGCCGGCAAGCCCTCCAAGTGGCGCTCATGGTGTCGCTGCCGATCCTGGCGATTTCCCTCTTCCTTGGTGTTTTAGTTAGCGTCTTCCAGGCTATCACGCAAGTCCAAGAGGTCACGCTGACGTTCGTGCCCAAGGTGATCGGGGCCGGGATTGTGATGCTGTTTCTTGGCAACTGGATGCTCACCACGTTGGTGTCGTTCACGACGATGTGTTTGCAGAGGGCGGGTCAGATCGGGCAGCTATGAAGCTGGATACCGCCGCCTTCTATACGTTCTTCCTCATCTTCGTCCGCTGCAGCGGAATGGTTGTCGCGGCGCCCGCTTTTGGGGCCATGAATATCCCCGTTCGCATCCGCATCAGCATCGCCGGTGCGCTTGCGTTCACCCTCACCGCTTTGCTTCAGCCGAAAGTCGGCGCGCCTCCCGCCGATATGCTCGCCTTTGCGATGGCCGTTGGCAATGAAGCCTTGAGCGGGCTATTGATCGGAGCCTTCTTCTCTCTGGTCATCCAGGCCGGAATGATGGCGGGGGCGTTTATCGATTTGCAGCTCGGCCTTGGTCTCAGCCAAGTGCTCAACCCGGTGGCGGGTGTTCCGGTTAGCGTCATCGGCCAGTTCAAGTACATGCTGTGTCTCGTCGTTTTCCTCTGCGCGGACGCCCATCACCTGATGCTCGCCTCGCTGGTGCAGAGCTATTCTTCGATGCCGACGCTCTCGAACTCGATCATGCCAGCGCTCCAAGAGAGCGTTTTGGATCTGGTCGGCAAGTTGAGCCTGCTCTCGCTTCAAATGGCGATGCCGGTTATCGCCGTGACGTTCATTGTGGATGCTGGCCTGGCCCTGATCAATAAAGCCGTGCCCCAGATGCAGTCCTTCTTCGTGGGCATGCCGGTCAAGATCGGCCTCGGCATGCTCGCCCTTACGCTGGCTCTGCCGGCGATGACGATCGGCGTCCGCAGTGGCGTCGAGCACGCGATGGAGGCGCTACCGTTTAGCTCGCGATGAACGAAAGCGCACAGGAGAGAACCGAGGACGCTACCCCACGGCGTCGCCAAGAGGCGCGCCGCAAGGGAACGGTCACCCGCTCGCAGGATTTGACGAGCGCGTTCGTCGTCGCCGCGCTGCTGATCTCCCTCCCTGCCGTCGGCACTCGCCTGGGCGAGGCCTTCATATCCAGCTTCCAGCGTAGCGCCTCTAACATCCCGACCGATGTGAGCCTTTCGAGCGTGAACAACTTCGTTTGGCAGAGTGCCCAAGCCCCGATCGCGGGTCTCTTCGTGCTGTTCACGATCGTGATGACGGTAGGTTTGGCTTCGAACTTCGCTCAGGTCGGTTTCCATTTCTCCGGCGAAGCATTGCAGCCGTCCTTGGCCAAGCTGAATCCCATGACGGGCCTGAAGCGGCTCTTCTCGATTACCTCCACCTTCGAAGGCGGCAAAGCTCTCGTGAAGAGCCTCGTCTTCGCGTGGCTAGCCTATGGCGTGATCGCGTCAAACTGGGACCGGCTGATCGGCACGTCCTGGTCGGACACGATGTCCGGCATTTCCTTCGTGGGAGACATGACGCGAGTTATCTTCCTGCGCGTCGGCCTGGCATGGCTAGGTCTCGCCGTCATCGACTACATGTTCCAGCGCCGCCAAGTCGAAAAGCAGCTAAAGATGACCAAACAGGAACTGAAGCAAGAGTTCCGAGAATCGGAGCAATCGCCCGAACTCAAAGCCGCCATGGCAAGGCGACGCGGCAAGATGAAGAATCGGATGATCGACGCCGTCCGCGATGCGGACGTGATCGTCACCAACCCGACTCACTTCTCAGTAGCTTTGAAGTACGAACCGGGCAAAATGCACGCGCCGCAGGTGGTGGCGAAGGGACAAGACTGGATGGCGCTCAGGATTCGGGAAGTAGCCAAAGAGCACGGCATCCCCATCGTCCCCAACCCGCCGCTGGCCAGGCAGGTCTACAAGCGCTGCGACATCGGCGACTACGTCCCCCGGGAGATGTTCCAAGCCGTTGCCGAAGTTCTAGCCTTCGTCTATCGAGCCGCCAAGGGGATTGGCTAAATCCAGGTAACCCAACGGGTTCAAAAATGATGACTTACACCGAAGATTCAATCAGGATGCTTGCACTTGCCTACGCAACAATCGGAATCGGATTCTACTGGTGGATCACAAAATCTGCCAAGGACGTGCCCAGCCCTCTCGGGATCTGGGTCAACACGGCCGAGGAAAACGACATCTCGAAAGCGGCTTAGCGCGGGCGCCGAGCAACCTCATCAGTCAATCCTCCAAAGAACCCTTTAGCCGGCCCCATGATAGGGCCGGCTTTCTTTTTTAGAGCAGTGGCGTATAAATAGCTGAGAGATGTTAAAGAAGCCGCACGCCGACGACCATTTTTGCCCGGTCATGGCAACGCTGAACCTGCTGAATCAGCGGTGGAACTTGCATATCGTGAAGAGTTTGCTCAGCGGGAAGAAGCGTTTCAATGAACTGAGCCGCGAGCATGGGATCAACCCGAGGACCCTCCGGGAGAGGCTCATCGCCCTCGAACTCGAGGGCGTGATCTGCCGGAACGTGATCAGCACCATGCCCCCCAACGTCGAGTATTGCCTGAGCAAAAAGGGCGAAGCGCTCAACGATATTTTCGAGGCCCTGGGTGAGTGGGGCGTAAGATGGATGGACGCGCCGCCCTGCTGCGCCGAGAAGCCGGCCGAATCGATTTGCGACGAAGCCGACGCGGTTCCTTCGTAACGCCCCGGGTTGGAACGCATTCATTCGTGCTCGAATCTGCGCCGACCTCGTAGGTGATTAGCGATTAACTCGCGGCATAGACGGCTTCCCCAAGAGCGACCCTGGCTTGGCGCGGTGCGCACGGTCCCAGATGAGGCCTTTCTGTCTTCGCTCGAAGTCCCAAAAGGCGACGAGATTCCTTTCTTTGCCGCTGGGCGGCTTCTTGCTGTCGGCGACGATCTGCTCCTGAGTTCGCATCTCGTTCCAGATGATCACATCGTCGATGTCGCCCATAAACGTGTCCCAGGGACTGGTCCCGATATACAGGGGCCCGCCAGACGGCTTCATTACCGCGGTCGATTCCTTATAGGCCACGGCGACACCGTTGATGTAGAGCTTGATGGACTTTCCGGACTCCAATACTCCCGCCACATGCCACCAGCCTTCTTTGAGCACGTTCCGGTGCATCTCCTTGGCGATCACGTCGTTAGCCTCGAACTGGAAGCGAAAGTGGTCGCCCCTGCCGATCATCACGAGCGCGTAGCCGGTTCCCTCGTAGTTCTTGGAAACGATGAACTGGAATGGGCCGGAACCTGATTCGCAGGACGGCCGCACCCATGCCTCGACGGTCAGATCGCCCTTCGGCATGATGAAGTCGGTATGCGGAACCTTCACGCCCTCACCGGGCTTATCGATCCTGAGCACATGTCCGGCGGCGAAGACGGCAAGGGTAAGCACTTAGAATCATGATAACCATTTCACCGTGGCCGGAGTTTCGAAAGTGCCTTAAGCGGGCATAGATCTTCTTGTGGGTTGTTTTAGTGTCTGTTCATACCAAGCTCTGCGCGCCAGAAAGGTCAAGGAAAAAGTTTAGCTAATGCTACGAATCGATAAGTCCGGTTATAATCAAAGCGGCCCATGCAGAAGCGCAACCGCTTTGCCCGAATACGCGATGACCATGCGATCGAGACTGCCTCGGATTACGTCGAGCTGATCCAGGATCTGATCGACCAGCAGGGCGAAGCTCGCGCCGCTGACATTGCGGCGGCCCTCGAGGTGAGCCACGTCACCGTTACCAAGACCGTTCAGCGGCTCCAGCGCGATGGCCTCGTCACCAGCCTCCCGTATCGCAGCATCTTCCTCACCGAGGAGGGAAGAGCATTAGCTGAGTCAATGCGGCGCAAACATCAAATCGTCCTCGGGTTCCTGAACGCTCTGGGAGTGCCGCCCGAAATCGCGGAGTCTGATGCGGAGGGGATCGAGCACCACGTGAGCGACGCCACCCTCGCCGCGATGGAGAAGTTTGCCCGCCAATCGAAGTAAGTCCATCGAAACATTGACGAGACGGCGGCTCAGAATCATGTCAAGGTGAAGGCATGAGAGTCTTGATCGTTTATGGCACAACCGAGGGGCAGACCCGCAAAATCTGCGAGCAAATCGGAACCTGGATGCGAGACGGCGGCGCGCAAGTCGACCTGATCGATTCCACCATCGTCCCCGAAGAAATGAACCTCCATCTCTACGACGCGTTCATCGCCGCCGGCTCCCTGCATCAGGGCAAGCATCAATCGTCGGTGGCCCACTTTGTTCAAGCTCATGAAGTGGGTTTGAAGGGTCTCCCGTCCGCGTTCCTCTCCGTAAGCCTCACGGCAATTTCTAAGGATGAGAAGCACCAAGCGGACGCCCAGAAATGCATCGATCAGTTCATCGAGCAGACCGGGTGGCACCCGACATTCACCAAACCCGTCGCCGGCGCCCTAAAGTACACGCAATACGATTGGCTGCGGCGCATGGTCATGCGCTCGATCGTGAAGAAGGAGGGCGGGGATATTGATACGTCGCGGGATTACGAGTACACGGACTGGGAAGAGTTGAAAGGCTTCGCCGCCGAGTTTCTCGACGCCCTTTCGCCTGAAAAGAAGGAAGGGATTTTGACGCGATAGAACCCGGAATCAACCGACCTCCTCCAAGCGCATTCGTCTATCCTTTATGCATGAGTTCCGACTTCCATGCCGCCGCATCGTATCTGTTTCGTGAGTGCTTCGAGGGTCGTCAACCGGATAAGGATTACACCTGGTTCGTTGAGGGCAAAGAGGGCATCTTTTATGCGTTGGGTCAAGTCGACGCCGCCCGGGCGTCGGTGAGGCCGACCGACCGATGCAGTTCCATCTCGGGTCACGCCTATCACATTCTTTTTGCCATGCGCGGCGCGAACGCCCAGCGTGGCGGCCAAGAGCCGGAAGGCACCTGGGAAGATAGTTGGAAGAGACAAGAAGCGACCCCAGAGGAGTGGGAACAAGTCAAGGCGGACTTGCGGAGCGAGTACGACTCCTTCATCAACTGGTACGCCGCCAACGAGGATTGGTCCATCGACGGGATCGTCATCGGTTCGTTGGCGCTACTGCCCCATATGGCATTCCATTGCGGGGCTATACAACAGTTGGTGCGCATTGTCTGAGCCAATCTTCAAGCAGGTTGGCCGCGAGGAAGCGGCCGCCGCTTTCGTCGACTTATGGAATCGCGAGTATCCGGAGTCGCCGGATTCCGTGGAGGCCATTCTCGCCGCTCTTCGACACAAAGAGCCCGGGGCTCCCGAGGAGTTTCACGTTGCGACCGTGGAGGGTAGGCCCGCAGCCCTCTTGTTGCTGGATATCGATAGCGAAGATGTCGTGGATCGCCTCGAGGGTGATTTCCTCGTGCATGAAGACCATGCCCGCGAGCTAACTCCCGTCGCTGTTGAAAAGTGTGGCGAGATCATCCGGCGGTTGAAACTGAAGGAGATCTCCTTTTTGTGCAGCGACCGGATCCCCGTCCGAGCGGAGGAACTGCAACGATGCGGCCTGGAGATCACTCAAGTCGTCAACGTTACGCGTTTGGACCTGATGGCGTTCGACCCCTCACCATTCGAGGCCAAGATTGCCGAAGTGAGGAAGAGATTCCGGATTGTCTCCGCCGCCGAGCTCGACGAGGAAGGATTCGACTGGATTCCGGGCCTTTGGGAAGTCTCGTGGGAGATGTTGCAAGATATGCCAAACCCGCACGAGCCCATTCGACCGACGCTTGAAAACTACCGCGAGCGCATTCGCGCAGAAAAGATCTTCTATCAGACCGATACGATGATGCTCGCGATGGATGGCGAGCGCGTCGTCGGCTATTCCCGAGTGACCTTGTCCCCGGCCAAAGAGGACCTCGCCTTGACCGGCCTCAGCGGAACCGCGCGCGATTGCCGTCGATTGGGAATCGTGACTGCGCTCAAGGTCGAGGGCATCAAGAGGATGCGCGCCAAGGGCATCAAATGGCTGGAGACGGATAACGACGATACGAACCCCATGTTCAAACTCAACATTCAAATGGGGTTCGAGCCCTGTTGGACTTGGAGCCGCTGGCGTCTGGGCGCCGATGCTTGAAGAGGTCCGAACCCGCATCGTCGGGGCGTGCTCCCGAGCTGGTCGTGGTCCCGACTCTGTAACCCTGGTCGCCGTCAGCAAGACGGTGCCGGTCGAGCGAATACGTGAGGTTTACGATCAGGGCCAGCGTCACTTCGGGGAGAGCCGACTCCAGGAGGCCTTGCCCAAGATCGAGGCGTTGCCGAGCGATATCGTGTGGCACTTCATCGGTA
>JBKJIP010000362.1:0-4929 GCA_046598515.1 Fimbriimonadaceae bacterium
GTGTCGCCCTCGATGCGCGCATCGGCGGCGCAATAGACCCCGTCGGCTCCGGCTAGGAAGAACCCATCCAAGTTGCCATTCAAGCCGATCCCATGATTAAAGGTCAGCCGGAGAGAGCGGCCCTCGACCTTGACGGATTTCAATGTCGGCCCCGAATACTCGATCTTCTGGCCATAGTCGCGCGCAAGGGCGATGAGGGCCAATCTTTCCCCGACTTCCCGCTTCTGGACCGGATGAATGTTCTGGAGATCGTCGACGAGATCGGTCGTAACGGCCATGCCCGTATTCTTCAAACTCAGCGTCATCGATTGAGCTTCCCGCAACTCCGGACCGTACGGCGGCCAATAAGCGAAGGGCGCGATCTGAACATAGTAGAACGGGAAATCTCCTAGGCCCCAGACTCGCCTCCAATCCTGGATCATGTTCGGGAATGACCGGCGATACTGCTCGGCGGTGCTCACGTTCGACTCGCCCTGATACCAAAGCGCGCCGCGCATCGTGAAGGGGACGCAGGGATTGATCATGCCGTTGAAAAGCGTCGAGAAGTTCCGCGAGGGCAAGAGGTTCGGTCGTGGCGGCTGATTCGGGTTGCGAACCACGAAGTAGTGCCAGTTCGTCAGCGCCAGTTTCCGCCCTCCGACCTCGAGGAACTGATCGCCACTGAATCCACCCTGGCCAGCGCCATCAAATGCGCGTACCGCGACGACAGCGCGACCCGCCGCCAGATTTTTCACCTCATAGTTGCGCTGGGCATCCCACTCGTTGTTCTGACCCACCAGCGCGCCGTTGAAGTAAGTTCTGTCCGCATCGTCAATCGAACCAAGTTTCAATCGCCCCGTCTGCCCGGCCAGGTCGGCCGGGATCTCGACGGTTGCACGAAACCAGACGGCTCCATCAAAATCACCCAACCCCATGGTTTCAAAACTTGTCGGTTTGGCAATCGCCGGCCACGATGAGTCGTCGAAAGCCGCTGTCGCCCACTCGGGCTTCTCCGTCGGCACAAACTTCTTCATCTCTTCCTGGAATGCGGCTTGGCGAGCGACGTTCTCCGTCACATTCTTGCGGTAGACATCGAGCTTCTCGCCCAGTTCGGGTAACGCCCGCATTCCTTCTTCACTCGTCCAGAGTTCGACTTCGGTGCCACCCCAACTCGGGTGGATCACTCCGATCGGAATCTTGAGCTCATCCGCGAGTTTGCGGCCGAAGAAGAAGCCAACGGCGGAGAACGGACCGACGCTCGCCGACGAAGAGACCTGCCAGGCACCGCCGCAAAGCGGCTCGGGCGTTGCCGACATCTTCTTGGTCACCTGAAAAACGCGGATGTTCGGGTAGTTGGCGGATGTCTGGAGTTCCTTTTGCCAATCCACGACCGGTGCCGGAGAACGGTAGTTGTCGATGAACATCTCCATGTTCGATTGCCCCGAACAGAGCCAGACTTCACCAATGAGGACATCCTTGAGTTCGATACCATTGACGTTCAGGGTGTAGGGACCGCCTGCAGCGCCCGTCTTGATCTGCGTCTTCCACTTTCCGGAAGGGTCCGCCTTCACATGAGCGGTCGCACCCCAAGATCCAGAGACCAAAATCGTCTCGCCCGGCTTCGCCCACCCCCAAACATTGCAGTTCGACTGCCGCTGGAGGACCATGTGATCGGTGAACATGGATGCGAGCTTCAGCTCGGCCTGCGGGATCCAAAGTGCGAAGGGCAACATGCCCAGAGCATACACCGCACCACGAAACAACCGGAAATCGATTTCAAAGGGAACGGAGTTGTATGGCCAACGTCTTTACAATGTGGTATATCTTGAAAGGACAAGCCATGCAAACCACACAGAAAGCAGAGCAACTCAACATCCGGGCGACGTCAGCGCAGAAGGCCAAGCTTGCGGAAGCCGCGAAGCTTCAGAACATGAACGTCAGTCAATTTGTGCTGAGCAAATCACTCGACGCGGCGGAAGAGGTCATCGCGGATCAGCGTCTCATCCGCGTCTCCAAAGATGAGTACGACTGGCTTGTGGCAAAACTCGAAGAGCCCCCGCGCGACATCCCCGCGCTAAAGGCCCTCTTCGGTAAACCGAGCGTCTTCGAATCGTGACCCGATTCTCCGGTCCAGTACTCCTCGACAGGTCGCAAGACTTCCTTGAGTTCGATTGCGGAAAGGAAGCGCTGAACACCTTTCTCTTGCGTCACGCCCTGGCCAATCAGGCCAATGGGAGTGCTCGCACATTTGTCGGGCTCGATGGCACCCGAGTCATCGGCTACTACTCTCTTGCCGTGGGCTCCATCCTTTATGATGAAGCACCTGAGCGCATGGCGAAGGGACTCGCAAAGCATCCAATCCCCATCCTGCTCATGGCCAGGTTTGCCGTGGATAAGAGCTATCAAGGTCAAGGAGTCGGTAAGGGGCTCTACAAAGATGCCCTGAGGCGTTGCCTGAGCGTCGCGAAAGAGGCCGGGGTTCGAGCCTTTATGACCCACGCAAAAGATGAGGATGCGAAGGCCCCCTACTTACGCTTCGGAATGATCGAATGCCCAACCAACCCCTTGCACCTTTATCTTCTAATGAAAGATGTCGAGCGGGCCGTCGCGGAAGAATAGAAAACTCGTCCGAGAAACTAGAGACCTTCCAAAATCGTTCATGCTACCAAAGGCGCATTGCAATCTCCCCCAAACGGAGCGATGATGTAAGCGCGCCTTAGAACAAGGCGTGGGAGAAAACGAATGACGAAGGAGTGGACCGAGTTTTTCATCGACCTCGCATGGGTTTCCTTGTGGCTTGTCCTCATTCCGATCCTGATCTTCATCGCCTACTTGGTCGACCTCCGCTTCCAGCCCGTACCCCTCGAGATTGTCGAAGGGGGCGGAAAGAAGCAAAGGGCCGATCCACGCAAGCTCCATATCGAAGACCGGCGCTAAGGCCGGGGCGGAAGCGCTATGCTAAGCCGTGCATTCGAGCCCCCGGCGCACTCGACATTTGATCTTCATGGGTCACCTGTGGGTGTGTATGCCGTTCCTGGTTTTCTGGATGACGGTGCCCTCCGCGCACCAAGGGATCCCCGACCCCAACTTCGCGAACATCCAGGTCTTCCTGGTCCTAGTTGCGACGTATTTTATCGTTCGCACCCTCCTTGCCTTCAAAGATCCGCGCACTCTGCCCTGGGAATATGTCTTCCCGCCTATCGACGTCGCGATCGTGAGCATGCTGATATGGATGGGCACCGGTGATCCGCTCAGCAACATCGCGCTGCTTTACTTCTTCCCCCTTGCCCAGGCGGCCGGAACGATGAACACGCGATGGGTAGCGGCGGTAGCCGCAATGATCCTGCTCGGAGCGGCTCTCGCTACGAACATGATGAGAACCGACGAGCCCTTCAATGTGGCCTTCCGATATTTCTTCATCTTCGTCATCGGCTCGCTCGTCACGATGCTCGCACGGGCCGGCGCACACATCCGCGAGCAGCTCGGTATCGCCCGCGATCGCAACCGTATGGCTATGGAAATGCACGACGGTGTGCAGGCTCACCTCATGATTCTCTCCAAGCAGTTGGAGCTCGCCAAAAACGTCGCCATGGCAAACCCCGGCCGCGCCGCCCAACTTGCTCAAGAAGGCAGCGAAACCGCTCGCCTCGCGGCGGATGAACTACGCTATCTCGTCAACCGAATGCGAGCGCCTTCCCTCGACCGCGGCTTTCTCCCATCCCTGCGCACCTTCGTAGACACCTTCTGCACCCGTCAAGGTCTGGTGTACACCTTCGAAGTGACGGGAACCGAGAAATTCCTCGCCCGTGAAACCGAGCATGCCGCCTTTCGAATCGCCCAAGAAGCACTGACGAACGCTGTTCGCCACGCCGAAGCGACGAAGCTCGATGTGAACGTCGATTTCTCCGACACAGAGATGCGAATGACGATCGCCGACGATGGCAAAGGATTCGACACATCGATGGAATCCGAAGGGCTGGACGGCATGAAGCGCCGAGCCAAGTCCGTCGGAGGCGTATTCACAATTTCAAATACTCATCCGGGCACAAAGCTGGAAGCCTGCCTTCCCCTTGTTATTCCGCCCACCAAAACCAAGCCCGAAAAGGAGCCCCTCAACTCATGATAAAGATCCTCATCGCCGAAGACGACAGCCTGCTCCGGCGAACCCTCGTCGAACTCCTCGAACTCGACCCGGAGTTCAGCGTCGTTTCACACGTCCAGAACGGCCAGATGGCCCTGGAGCATGTCGGCGTCACCCGGCCGGATGTCGTGCTCACCGATATCGAAATGCCCAAGCTTAACGGCATTGAACTGACCCGCCAAATCAAGGAAGGCTTCCCCGACACCGCGGTCGTCATCCTCACGAAGTTCGATGACGACGAGAATCTCTTCAACGCGGTCCGGGCCGGTGCCTGCGGGTATGTCCTAAAGGACGCGCCCATCGAGGAGATTAAGGAAGCCGTTCGCGAAGCCCAAGCCGGCGCCGGCCATCTGAATCCCGCCCTCGTCGCCAAAGTTCTCGGTGAGTTCCAGCGGGTCTCACAAACAAATGCGACCCGCAAAGAGCTCTTCGCTGAGCTCACCCGCCGGGAAATGGAAGTTCTGGAAATGCTCGGGAAGGGCATGAAGAACCGAGCCATCGCCGAAGCGCTGTTCCTTTCGGAAAAGACAGTGAAGACGCACGTTGGTGCGGTCCTGAAGAAGCTCCACGTCAATGACCGAACCGAAGCCGCTCTACTGGCGAACAAGCATGGGCTGACATAAACAGAAGGGCCGCCGCAACCAACGTTGCGGCGGCCATTTGAGGGCTGTTCTCAGTATTCCGTCGTCAAGATTCCTGGCTTGGGCACCGGATAGCGACCCGTCGCATCCGGCATCACCGGAGCGGGCGAATCGGCGGTGATCTTGTCCAGACCCGGCGCGAACTCGTGCTCGCAGTTCAGCATCGAC
>JBKJIP010000004.1:0-7533 GCA_046598515.1 Fimbriimonadaceae bacterium
TGCCACCCCGGCCTACACGAGGTCGGGGCGTGTGCGATCGATTAGGGCGACTTTCAGGGGGTCGATACCGGCGCGCTCGTAGCGGTCTAGGAGGGCGGTCCTTTCGATCTGTTCCACCTTCCAATCCACTTCCGCCTGTGTCATCGGAACAACCGGATAAAAGTTGATTGTCTTTCCGGCGATTCGAGCAGGCGAAAACTCACCGGGGAACAAGGTCGGCCGACCAATCATGACTGCCGAAAACTGACTTCCTGGCAAGTTTTGCGGCGGTTCAGTGTAGGGCATGCTGATGCCCGGCGAAATCGCCTTACCGTAGTCGGTTGGCAAGCGGGCCAGAGACTTCATAAATTGGATGGGCCAAAAATTCTCATCCTCTACGATCTGGCTTTCGGAGATCGGCCAGGATTTCGGCAAGACGACGAACAATTCCGCAAAACACTCCTCCGGGCCGACATCGGGCATCGGGATGGCGCTCATCCCGGTGGTGTAGAGGACCTTGAAGTCTCGACCGGGAACTTCTGGGATGGTGTAGACATCGATATGGACTCGATCTGAAACTACCTCGTGAAAAACCATGCCGGTTTCTCCCACGTGACGCCCGTAGTGATCGGATATCCCCGTCATTTCCTCTTCACTCAGGTAAACGGTCACATCCTTGCGACCGAAGAGCTTTTTGAAGAATCCCACGCGAGCATTATCCTCGATCAGGGCCCCCGAAAGTCTATAATCCAAGGTATATGACCGAGTTCGATTCGATCCGACACGCCTTATCCATCGCCCGCGAGCGCGGGTTCGCCGAGGTGGCCATCGAGGATGGGGAGATTGAGTTCAAGGCTGTGTTAGAGCCCGCGAAGTCGGCCAAGAAGAAGGCGGCCATGGAACTGTCCGACGACTCCGGAGAACCGGCGGCTCCGGCTTATGCCGAAGTGATCGCACCGCTCGTGGGATATTACAAAGCAAGCGCTAAACCGCTTACGGTTGGAGACACGATCGCGGAAGGGGATATCGTAGCCGTTATCGCCCAATTGGGAATCGCGAACGACGTGGAGTCACGTTTCGGGGGCGAAGTCGTAGAAGTCTGTGTGGAAGAGAATGAACCGGTGATGTTCGGCCAGGTTCTCGCCCGTATCAAGGAATAGCTATGAACCGAAAAGGTCAAACCCTCGTCGCCACTCTGATCGTCCTCGTGATCATCGGAATGCTGGCCGTTGTCCTGATGAACGGCAGCCTTGGGGCGGGCCAGAGCAGCCGTAAAGATGGTCTCGGGACGACCATTCCGGGCAAAGTCATGTATGCCGCGCGGGACGACGTCTGTATCTCGAACCTAAGCCAGGCGCGGTCCGCGATCGTGATCGCGAAGATGGACAATGACGACAAGCCGCCGGCGTCCAAGGAAGAGCTCCGGCTGAGCGCATCTTTCTTAAGTTGCCCGATCGGCAAAGAGCCATTCGCTTATGATCCGGAGGAAGGCACGATCAAGTGCGTTCATCCGGGGCATGAGAAGTATTAGTTCGTTTGTTCGCAAAATCGCTGAGCCAATTGCAAAAGTCGCCTGCATGCGCGGTAAATCGTAAATTATAAGTCGTAAATCGACGTGCGGGGAGCCTGAAAATGGAAAATCCAAGATAATCGAGGCGATTTGCACCACGTGGAACCGACATTTCCAGTTTGCTCCGTAGTTTCGTAAATCGCAGAACGGTGAATGACTTCCACGTTGCTGCAACCCGGCAAGTTGGCAATAGCCCGGACTTAACGGCTAGGTCTTTCGGTCAAGTTCTATTCCGTCGATTTACGATTTACAATTTACGATTTACGAACCCAGCAGCTAAAGCTTTATATCCACCAGCCCCGACACCCCGACTCCGTCTACGATGGCAAGGCCTTTGTTGACGTTCTTGTCGGACACGGGAATCAAGCCTCGGATGCGGACTTCTCGGCCGAACAGGTCGGCTTCGGGCTGGGCTACGGCTACGACTTTGTCGACCTTCTCAGGCGGGCCCATGATTTGAGCGGCGCCGATGGCGTTACCGCGGCCGATGCCGACGGATAGGATCGTGACCACCTTGGTCTTGATGCGCGGCGAGTCCTTGTGCTTGGTGAGCTTGTTCAGCCCATTGTTCATGTCCTTGCCGAACTGATTGACGAGGAGGGCGACGCCTCCGACTTTGATGATCTTGCCCAGATCACCACCGAGCTGTCCCAGCGCGAACGATGAGACGGCGACGAGCGAGAACGCGAGGATCAACTTGCGGTTTTTCATATCAATATGAGATTACTCGGAGTTGGGGGTCGAATGGACAGAGAGGACATAAGAGTTGCAGAGGCAGTCAGCCTGGGTCCCCTGAGTCCCCTCTGACCCCTTTCCAAAAATTGAAAACGGGCCTCGGCTTTCGCCGAGGCCCGCTTCAGTTCTTAGGAAATGATCCTTAGAACTTGATGCTGAGCTGCGTGGTCAGCAAGTTGCCGGTGAAGCGTCCGCCGAAGCCGGGGGTCGCCTTGCCGTCGTAGTCGCTGATCTGCCACAGGAAGCTAAGCTTCGCCATGTCGCTCAGGTCGTAGCCGAGACCGATGTTGTACCATCGCTCGCGCGGCTTGCCGTTGAGGGCACCCAAGGAGCGGAGATCCCAATCGACGAACTCAACGCCAAGACCGGTGGTCCAGCTCTCGTTCATCTTATAGTCGATTCCGACCTTGTAGCTGTTCACTTTATCGTTGGAGTTCATACCGCTGACGCCGGCTTTGCCGATGCCCTGGTACCACATACCCTGCGCGTTGAAGCGAAGGTTGTCCGTCAGATCAAAGTGAGCCTTGACATCAAAGCCCTTGATGTCGGTGGGATTCCACCACATACCGATTCGACCCCAATCGCCAGCGGACTGGAAGAGAGCCTGGATTTCGCGGTATTGAGCACCAACGGCCCATCGATCGGCTCCGAAATCGGCACCGACGTTCCACGCCGAATTGTTGCGAGACACGATGCTCGTATCGCCTCGGTAGAGGTTGGACTGAGCGTAACCGGCCTTGAAGTCGATCGCGCCGAAGTCCCAGTTCAGATCGCCGCCGAAGACCTGTGCGCGGTTGTTAGCCGATTGGCGCGAACCGTGGAACAGGTAGGCAAGATCCAAACCACCCTTGTCGCTGAGCGGAATGTTCAGGTGGAAACCAAGAGTCTGGTCCACGAGAGCGCCGCCGATGCCGCCGCCAAGACCGATCGGTCGGGGGCCGCCAACAACGAAGCGAGGAGCCGTAGCGCCAACGACGACGGGGTTGAGGTCCGCACCGCTGGTGGAGGTTCGACCGCGGTTGCGGCCGACGATGATGTTCATCTTGGCCGAGCCGAAGTTGAAGCCAGCCATGGCGCCGTCCATCGTCCATTCGCCGTTATCCCAATACTCTTGCGAGTAGTAAGGAGTGGCGTCCGGGCGCTGGTAAAGGTAGGGGCTGATCTTGTAGCCGAAGCGGCCGACCGTGGCGCTGAAGCCTTGGCCGACGAGGCTCGTGTCGAACTCGACAACGAAGCGCTGGAACACGATGTCCGTCGCGCCGCCATCATTCATGTTCGAAAGAGGAGCCGGAGTCATCGACTGGTTCGGGAACGAGGGGCTACCGAGGATGTTGCCAACCGCGAGAACCGCGTTCCACTTGGGACCGGTCTCGTTCGTGCCAGCAAGCTTGAGGTGAGCCTCGTGGAAAACGCCGAAGTCGTTCTCCATACCAACAGCGTTTGCACCGTTGGCGCCGAAGATTTCACCGTTCACGCCGATGCCAAAGCGGTTGCTTGTGCTGCCGCCGGCAAGGACGAGGAGGTTCAAGTCGCCGTGAATCGTCACGGGAAGCTTGTTCTTCTCAAGCGCGGTAACTCGATCTGCCAAAGCAGCGAGGTCCTTCTTCATCGCTTCCATATCGACGCCCATGGAGGCAAGTTCCTTTTCGAACGTGCTCGCCATGCGCTTCAGGTTAGCGATGTCATCACCCCAACCCTTCATGCCAGCGACGTCGGCCTGGAGGGCCTTGAGCTGGTTGCGAAGGTCGGTGTCGTCATACTTGACGCCGCCGTCCTTGAGGGCATCGATCTGCTTCTGCAGGTCGTCGGTGATGTTCTTGAGATGCTGATAGGTCGCGTGGATAGCAACCGCCATTTCGTAGCGGGTTGCCGGGCGCGAGCCACGGAAGAGACCGTCGGGGTAACCCACGAGCAGGCCGTTCTTCTTCATCGTTTCGAGTGCGTCATAAGCCCAATGATTTTCCGGGACATCCGGGAAATTTTGAGCGAACGCGCCGCCAACAACGCCCAGCGTGAATACCATGCCGAGCGCGAGTTTGAACGTTTTGTTCATTTTTGTGTCCATTAGCTCCTGTTTAGATTTGCTTCGGGAGCGTGGCCTTGGCGCCGGTTTCCTTCCTTCTGTCGCTACTCACAACTTACCTTGAGTTTCCTATGAGCGGCTTCAAAAATCCAGATGCCAGATCCTTGGCTTTGATCCCTATGTGTCTTCAGACGTACTGAAGCAACAATCCAAGTATGGATGATTCCCTCGATTTTTTCAAGGGCCTCCGCAAATTTATCGGTTTTCTTTTGGGACCCCTTCAGGGCACCTTTCACGATAGTCGGAAGAACGCATTTGGGCCATTTGATCAATTTTCGAGTCCAAACCTTTACTTTTCATCAAGTTTGGCTCCGACAAAAATGACTTTCAATGCGAGATTCGGAGCATCAGGGTCCCAGATATTCGGGACCCAATCGGGCCTGGGTCCTAAGCCCTTTTAAGGGTTTCGGCGGGGGCGAAGAACACCAAGACGGCCAAATCTTCGACGATCGAATGGAAGCGATGGGGCACTTTCTTGGCCACATAGATCACATCTCCCGCCTTCACATCAACCTCCTCTTTGTCTAGAGTCATCTTCCCTTTTCCCTTCACCACGAAGTACGCCTCATCCTCTTTGTGGGGCTTCTGCGGGTCTTCGCCCCCGGCCGGAATCTCATACAGCCCGAGGCTCATATTGGACACGCGAAGGAACTCCAGATATGCTCCATTGGCAAGCTTGTTCCGAGCTTGGAGGTCATCGATCGAGACGCTCAGCGTGCGCATGTATGAGAGTCTACAGCGAGAACTCCAACTTCCCAAAACCAGGCCCCTTCAGAATCCAACGCCCAACCGAGCCTCTCTCCAAAACCCGCCGGCAACACGGGGGAATATCGGGAGACCCCGCAGGAACAGTCTAACGAACCGCAGGGCACTTCCCCACCTGTGTCGGGGTAAAGCCAGGTTCTGGCTCACCATCAGGCATAACTAGAACCGATACATCACCCGCGATCTAACAAGCCTGGATTCAGACTCCAAAGGCGCCGGTGGCAGCGCACACTCGTGCCGCCCACCGGCCGTCAACGAGTCTGTGGAGATCTTGTGGGGCCCCGTTCGCGGCCCTGGCCGGAGAAGTCGGCCGGCTTGAGTCCCCTTCTGAACTTGTCGAACCCAAACTCACTCGGCTGATAATCTCCCACGAACTCAACATTGGACTTCCCGGGAATCTTCGCCTCTAATCCGGTCGCCCAATAAGCCGCGTTCACGAGTAGCCGCCGAAAATCCTCGTCGAGAAGATCCGTCGCCGCTCCCATCGTTGTTGTTAAGACCTTGTTCCGTTTTCCGGTCTCATTCAAGGGCTCGCGCAGCCAGACGATCGGCATCATGGGATCGTTGAGCCCCTGCTCTACTCCCATGGCCGTCTTTTTGCGTCCGACCGCGATGGGGTCTGACTCCTTCATTCCTTCCACGACTTCACCGCGAAAGAGAATCTTCGCGTCGGCGGGTGGGGCCGCTTCGTAGACGTCGGTCGTTCCGAACATTTCGCCTACTCCTCGGGTCAAGGGAGAACTGACTTCGGGGCGACTTCGCGTGGCCTGACTGCCGTGATTGCCCCAATGGCTGATCCAGTTCTCGCCTAGGACTTGCTCGCCGAACCCGCCCGGCCATTCCTTGCTCTGCCAACCGTAACGCGCGTAAAGAGATCTCGAATCTGCAGGATAGTTGAAGGCATGGGTGCTCGTCCTCAACGCGATGATGGGGCGGCCTGATCGGTAGTAATCGACAAAGTGCCGCATCTGGTCGTCTGGCCAGGAGCGAAAGCGCAGGAGCATGACGCAGGCGTCCGCGGTCTTCAAAGCTTCGAGCCCAGGCTGGTTGGTTTGCGTTTTGGGATCGATCTCGCCCTTGGCATTGATCGAGAACAAGACCGTGCAACGAAAGCCGTGCCGGCGGGCCAGGATTTTGGCGAGTTGGGGAAGCGCCTCTTCGGACCGATACTCCTCGTCCCCGGCAAGGAACACGATGTGTTTTCCCTTGCCGGGACCGAAGGTGCCCTCGAATCTAACAGGCGGTTGTATTTGGAGGGCAGACAGGGCGAGCGCGAGCATCATTACGATTTTACGCTCGCGACAGTCAGGGCGGGCCAATCCGTTGGCCGTAATGAAGAGGTTTAAGCCGCGCGGGCGGACGGATGCTCGACGTAAAGTCGTCCGGCGATGACCGTGTCGCCACCCAAATCCACATCGATGTGCATTGGAGCGGTTGGTTTTGCCATCTTCTGCAAAATCTGGCCCACGGTCTGGTCGCCTGAGGAGTAGACGGCAACATCATCCAGGGAAAGGACTCCGGAGATCGTGCCCCGGCGGTCGGTGACGATAAGACGGCGAATGTTGTTTTTGGCCATTCGCTCTGCGGATTCTGCGATCGTTGCGTTGTCGTGAATCGTTACGGCGCTAGGCGTCATCACATCCATGACGAGAATGCCCGCGAGGGGAAGCGGAGAATGAGCGGCACGGAGCGCGATGTCGCGATCGGTTACGACGCCCACAATCTGAGACTCTCTCATAACGGGCAGGAAGCCAATGTTGTGAACTTCCATCATCTTCGCCGCTTCGCGGACGGTCGCGTTTAGCGGGATCGTCTTGACAAAGTGGCTGGCGGCATCGTGAGTGCAAATCATCTTTTTCTTCCTCTCTTTCGAGCAACAATAAAGATTCGGAGTGTTTGATTTACACCCTGAGTAGTCCAAATTTCGGACAGTAAATTTGCGAGGTCTTCGCTCAACCACCTATCAGCCCGAGCGGAGTTCCGACAAGGTGGCGCACTTCGAGCCGGTCTCCCACAAAATCGAGGACCCGGCCGAGCGGGTGACCGTCCATGTTCACTTCGGCCCCACCGGAAGCAATTGGAGATGAAACCAGAAAAGCTCATGCTCGAGCGTTGCGCCGAACTTGAGCGGCACGGGGTCCAGCCGCTCGCTCCCGAGGGCGTGCCCAGAGTTATCGTATGTAAAGCTCAGGTTCAAACGCGTGCCCTTCGGCAAACGGACCGGCTTCTCGAAGTTGTACGCGCCAGCCCATTCCCAATCCCAGTTGCGAACCATGAAAGCGACATGCTGCTCGCCGGTCGGGAGTATCACCTCAAGCCGGATGAGCCGGCAGTAAAGTCGCGCTTCGGGAAGTACGGAAATGAGATCGACATCCTCGCTCATCACCGTCGTACCCGTCAG
>JBKJIP010000023.1:0-19472 GCA_046598515.1 Fimbriimonadaceae bacterium
CCTCACTCCGAAGAGCCCACAAGAGATAGCAGAAGCTCCCTCCATTCGAGTGCCCCGCGGCGAAGATGTCGCGGACTCCCCGTGAGCGCAACTCCGCGATGATCTCGTCCACGAAAGTCAGATCCCGATCTTCCTGATCGCCCAGCGCCTTCTGCCACCCCGTCCGCTTCCCTTCCGGATCCGTGCGGCTGGGGGTGTTTAACCCCTGGGGGTAAACGAGGATGGCTTCCGGCCAGAGTGCGGCCAGTTTGAACGTCTTCTGAGCACCGTCCGAGGTGCTGCCGTGGCCATGGAAGACGAGAATCGCGGGAGGATTCTCAGAGGAAATCGTTGGCTCGACGACTAAGTAAGCGCGATCAGACAAGGTGCTAGATTACCGGGATGCATCGCTCCCCCTCTCCTCGAATGTTTGTGTCTCGGAGAGGGGTTGGAGGTGGAGTCCCCCGTGCTCGGACGAAGCAAAAGCACCGACCCCGTTAGCGTCCGGACTTTTCCTAAGCGGCAGGGCGGAAGCCCTGCGCTCGTGTGTTAAAACTTCTCTTGACGGTCATGTCTGAGGACGCTCGGACAGGTGGAAGGTGAGCACGTCCTGCGCTCTCCATCTGTCGAGCGAAGCAACGACGCGGCTCGACCCCGTCTAGGGGTCGCGGAAAGTAGCCGGTGGTCGAAGACCACCGGAAAGGAGCCGACCAATATAGCCCGCAGGGCGAGCCGCAGGCGACGGAGGCGCTAGCCGGAGGAGTTGCGACTCGCACTGCGGGCGTCGGTTGCCGCCGACAGGTTCCCGGGCGGAAGCCGAGGGACCGAAAGCGGGGCGGAAGCCCTGCAGTCCAACGCTCGGCGAAGCAAGAGCAGCGACCCCGGTAGCGGGTCGCAGATTTGTAGCCCGAGGTCGAAGACCTCGGGATAGGGAATCCGCGCGGAGGCGTGCGTTAGCCCCGGAGGCGGATTCCAGCTTCGCTGGAGGGTTGAGGAGCGGAATAGCTTCGTTAAGCCCGCTTCAATCCGCAGAAGTCGAACAGCACCTTACCGCTGAGATCGGCCTTCTTAAAGGCACTATGCGAGACCAGCCCGACCAGAATGTCCGCCTTCTCGATCGCATGCTCGAGCGTGACCAGCTTCAGAGAGCCATGCTCCTCGATGTGCGGCTCGACGGCGACCACATCATAGCTGCGGCCCACCAAAGCTCCGGTGATGTGCAGCGCCGGGGACTCGCGTAAGTCATCGATGTCCGGCTTAAAGGCCAGTCCCAAACAGGCGATGACGGGCTCGCGATCGTTCGCCTCCCGAAAGTCTTTGACCGCCTGATCGATCTTCTCCACGACCCAGTCCGCCTTGTGATTGTTCACCAAGCGGGCGGTATGAATAATCTTCGCATTCTCCGGGTCGCGCGACACGATGAACCAGGGATCCACGGCGATGCAGTGGCCACCGACTCCGCAGCCCGGCTGAAGAATCTTCACACGGGGATGGAGGTTGGCAAGATCGATCAACTCATAGACATCGATCCCTTCCTTGTCGCAGATCAGCGAAAGCTCGTTCGCGAAAGCAATGTTGACATCACGGTAACTATTTTCCGTCAACTTGCACATTTCGGCCGCTTTGGCCGTGGTTTCAACGATGCGACCCTGAACGAACTTGCGATAAAGTTCGGCCGCTTTCGTGGCCGCCTCGGGTGTTAGGCCTCCAACGACGCGGTCGTTGTGGATTAACTCATGCAGGATCTTGCCGGGCAGAACGCGCTCGGGGCAGTAAGCCAGGTGATACTTTGCGGTGACACCTTTGGACCGGAAGACCTCGTCGACGGCTTCCGTGGTGCCGACCGGCGAGGTCGACTCGATAATGATCACCGCGCCATCGGTCAGATAAGGCGCGATCTTCTCCGCCGCGTCGATGACGTAGCTGATGTCCGGCTCCGGAATACCCGGCTTCTCCTTGAACGGAGTGGGCACACAGATGATGTAGTAATCCGAGGTAACGGGAGTCAGCTGCGCTTTCAGCCGACCGGAAGCCACCGCTTCCTTGACTGCCTGGTCGAGGTCCGGCTCGATGATATGAGCCTTGCCTCCATTGATCGTGTCGATCGCCTTTTGGCTGATATCGACGCCGACGACAGAGACGCCGTGGCTGGCAAACATGGTCGCGGTGGGCAGGCCGATGTATCCGAGCCCGATTATGCAGAGGGTCATATCAGGTTCAGATTATGACAGGGTGGGCCTGATAGGTGGGTTTCATTTCCGTTCGAGCTCGTTCTGACTCAACTGCAAGCTAACAAGACAGCTCGCGTCACCTCTTTCATGGAGGGCGGGGATGCATTGTGCGCCTCGTGGAATTAAAACTTTCATGGAGCGCGGCGATGCATCGTGCGCCGCGTGGGATACCGCCCATTTTAGGTAAGGACGAAAACTGATCCCCTGCCCTGAAGGGGCATCCGTGAGCAGCCTAGGTCGCAGACGCGTCATACCAGGGCCGCGTCGAAGGCCTGGGTAGGCATACCGATCAGCAAAGCCCGAATCTGGAAGCGCAAAGGAGGGAGCGCGAATGCGCGGACGACATGCGTCTCCAGAGTCGGGCGGCGGCCTACCTCGCGAGGAATTCGCCGATGGCGCGGGACAAAGTCTCCGCGCCTTCGCGACTAGGATGGACGACATCGATGAACTGCGCGTCGGTGAGCGACTCGCTCAAGTTCAAAACTGGCACATCCGCACCAAAGGGGCTCGAAGCCGCCCAACGATGCATCGAGGAAACGAAATCGGGGCCGGCGAAGGAAAGTCGCCGGGGATGCATAGGCGCGAGCACAATCCTGAACGACCGTCCCGAGGCCCTCACCTCGGCCGCGATGGTGTTGATCAACTTAATCTGCGTGGCCAGCGGCGAAAACTCCTTTGATTTGCGCGGCTTGTTGTAGGTCGGCAACAGCTTCTCGAAAGACGCGTCCGGAATGCGCTTCGTGTAGGGTGCGGGATAGGTCAAGCTCTTGATGCTTTTGCCGGTTTCCAAATCTCTTCGGATCTTTTTGCGAAGCTCCGTATCGGGCATCTGCGAGATCGCCCAACGCGCATGGAATCGCTGTTGAAGATCGCCCTCGGAAAGGAACTCCGGCTTGGCCGCGGTCGAGAGCCAGTCCTTCGACCCTGTGACTTCCTCCGTGTAGACCCCGCGCAAGGCAGCAACCGTCTTCGCATTTGATCGATAGCCCTGCATATAGAAGGTGTTGTAAACATCCTGGGGCGGCATCAGATCTGTCTCAAGGTTCCCCGGGCTCACCACGAGAACCACCGTCTTGGTTTTCTCGGGTAGCTCCTGCAGGTAGAGGTAGCCTTCCGCCACGCTCTGGCCCGTGGAGCTGAAATTGTAAACGAGAGGATTGCCCGGAAGACCTTGTGCGACCAGGGCCGTGTCGACCCCGTTCATCGTGACGCTGTTCCCAAGGACCACCATATCCGGCGCGGGCAGCGTGCCCGCCTTGATCTCCGCAACCGATTTCAAAAGGAACTTGGTCCGTTCGAGGTCAGTTTCGATGCGCGTAAAGACCTTCGGCATCAGGGCCGCCGCCGTGAGCGCACCAAGAACCGTGACCACGGTCAACCCGATCCCCAGCTTCAGCCGATCTCCTTCCATCCCCCAAGAGGATACCGGCTGGCAGGTAGTCCAGATCCCATAGGGCGTCGGATGCATTGTGCCGACGGGTGGCTAGAAGTGGAACGCCGGCACAATGCATCCGGCGCCCTCTTGGGTCATGTCTGTCAAAATCCAACTCAGATTGATCGACACCCACTGCCATCTCAATGCCGCCGACGCCTTTCCCGATCCTGATCGAACACTAGACGAAGCCCGCGCGGCGGGCGTACAGGGGTTTCTCATCGTCGGAGTCGACGTCCCCGGTTCCCACCGGGCGATCGAAATCGCTGAGCGGCACGATGATGTCTGGGCCATCGTGGGCCACCATCCGAACTACGCCCACGAGTACAAGCCCGAGATGCTCGCGGAGTACCGCGACCTGCTTGCGCATCCCAAATCTAAAGCTCTCGGTGAGATCGGGCTCGACTACCACTGGGACTTTGCGACCCGCGAAGAACAGATGGACTGCCTGCTTCCTCAGCTCGACCTCGCCGCCGAGTTAGGAGTACCGGTCGTGTTTCACGCGCGCGAAGCCTACTCGGACCTGCTCACGATTCTGGAGGGTCGAGCAAAGCACCCGTACCTCTTCCATTGCTTCGCCGGAAACGCCGAGGAAGCGCGGAGAGCGATGGCCCTCAACGCCTACTTCGGCGTAGACGGGCCAATCACTTACAAGAAATCCGATGAGTTACGCGAGGTTATCGGGATGGTCCCGAAGAGCCGGGTCGTGGTGGAAACCGACAGCCCCTACATGTCCCCGGTCCCCCACCGCGGCAAGCCGAACTCCCCTGCCTATATTCCCTTGATCCTTCAGTCCGTTGCCGACGACTGGGGTCGTACCCTCGAAGAAGCAGAGGCGATCACCGATGCCAATGCTCGCGAGTTCTTTCACTTGGAGCTGTAGGTTTGCGACTCTCGCAGTGTCGCCCTTCAAGCCGCCAAGACGCGCGTATCCAGACACTAGACCGTTGCTGGACTCGTGGATACTCCCCTGTTACAAGTGCTTCTTTAAGAACTTGACGATCTTGTCCATGGCCTCGGGGACGACTTCACCCGCGAATCCAAACTCGGTGTTTTCGTCTCCGACGGCCTTAAGGTTGTGGCTCGCGCTTTTCGCGACCATCACATCGCTGACCCCGCCCCGAGTTTTCAGCGCTTTCATTAGCAAAGGGGTGTCCCGCTCGGCCGAAACTTGGATGTCCTTCTCGCCTTGAATGACGAGCACAGGGCCCGGGAACGCCTTGATATTCACGCTGGGATCGACCTTGAAGTAGCTTTGCATAAGCTTGATGGATGTCTTATTGAACAAAGCCTCCAGTCCAGCGGGAGGATTGGGGGGAACCTCCCCCTTCGACTTGATCGACTTGATCGCGAGCTCCGTGAAAGCGACGTATTTCTTCACCGTCGCCGAAGTCGATTTCGCCCGCCCTAAACTAGCTGCTACCTGCTCGAGAATGATGGGTTCGAGCGTTCGGCCCGGAGCGCCAAGGAGCACCAGCGCCTTGGGACCGCCGGGCTTCTTGCCGAAGTCGTGGCCAATCTGAATTGCGAGCCCGCTTCCTTCGCTGTGCCCGATGATCCCCGTTCGCTTGCCATCGATGTTGGGCTGCGTTTGGAGATACTTTAGGGCGCCCTTGGCATCTCCCGTGAACTTGTCCCAACCGAAGAAGTCGTTCATCTTCTTCATATCTTTCAATGGCCAATTCGCTGAGTAAACCGAGGTCGCGCGCTTGTCGAAGCGAAGAGAGGCGACTCCCTCCTTCGCCAATCGATCCGCGATCTGTTTCAGCAAGTCTGTGACCAGGGCTCCTTGGTTACCATCGCGGTCGGTCGGCCCCGATCCGGGCAGCAAAACAACGGCGGCGAGCTTCGTGCCCGCCGGTCGAACGAGCGTGCCGTGCAGAATCAAGCCGTCTGCCCCCGGGAAGTCCACCTTTTTCTCCGCGTAGGGAAGAGCGGAGGACGCGATGATCAGGCTCAGAATCATGTTCCTATTATGCGAGCGCAGCCCGTTTCTGGTTCCTTGGACTGTTCGGAGTAGGGCGATGTGCCACAATTGACACCCGATATGGCCATCGATACCAGCGATTTTAAGAACGGCATGCACATGTACCTCGATGGTGATGTGTACACAGTCATCGAGTTCCAGCATGTCAAGCCCGGCAAGGGTGGCGCGTTCGTTCGTACGAAACTGCGCAAGATCAAGAACGGTTCGACGCTGGAAAAGACCTTCCGCTCCGGCGAAAAGGTCGAACCGGCCTTCGTCGAGAAGAAGAAAATGCAGTTCCTCTTCCGTCAGAACAACAAACTTGTTCTGATGGATCTCGACACATACGAGCAAGAGCCCGTCGATGAATCGACGCTTGGCGATCAGTCTAAGTACTTGAAGGAAGACATGGAAATTGTCATGCTCGACTGCGACGGAGAGATCCTCGGGTACGAGTTGCCTTCATTCGTCGAGCTCGAAGTCGTCGAGACCGATCCTGGTTTCAAGGGTGACACCGTTAGCGGCAGCACCAAGCCCGCTAAGCTCGAAACCGGCGCCTCGGTCAACGTTCCCTTCCATATCAACCAGGGCGATATTGTCAAGGTGGACACACGCACGGATACTTACCTGGAACGCGTGAAAAAGTAAGCGACCCCTCTGAGGGGTTTCAAATGCTTGACCGATGATTCGGTTGGGTGGAAACGAAGGCAGGAAATAGCCGAACCCGGCTCGATGCTCTTATCGAAGAGTTGGATGGGAAGCGCTTCTCCGAAGTCCAATGGGCTTTGGAGAAAGCCACCCGTGCGTTGCCCAAGGCAGATGACTACCCTTTTGCGCTTGCCCGCCTCAAGCTGATCATCGCCCAGTGTTCAAGCAAGCTCGATCAGCCGTTTGCCGCTTTTGAAAAAGCCACCGTCGCCGCCAAGATTTTTGAGAGTCTCGATGAGCGCGAGTGGATGATTCGGGCGCAAATTGCGGCTGCCCTCGGAGAGCACGGAATGGGCAACTTCACCAGTTCCTATGAGCGGCTGATGGGGGCGTTGAAACTGTCGCAAGAGTGCGAGGGGCACCGCCTCATGCTCACTTGCTTTGTTAACCTCGGGTTCATTTGCTCGGAGATGGATCAGCTCGAAAAGGGCATCGAGTTCTCACGCCGCGGCTTGGAGGTGGTTCAGGAGTATCCGGAGAAACGCCTCAAACTCGTGCTCCTCAACAACATCGCCTACGATTCCGTGCGCCTTGGTCATGCCGATGATGCGCAGGAAGCCATCGACTCTTGCTTCTCCGAACTCACAAAGGAGTTCGATCCCGTTCTTTACGGCATCGCTTTGGAAACTCGCTCGCGAGTTGACATGCATTTCGGTCGCCATGAGCAGGCACTTGCCGATGTCCAGGAGTGCGCTAAGGTCCACCTCGAAGTCGGTAATCGGGCCCGTTACGCCGAGTCTCTGATCGCCGCCGGCCAAATCCTATTGGATCTGCGCCGGTTGGACGAGGCCGCCGAAGTGCTCGAGCAAGCTTGCCAAGAAATCGAATGCATTGAGTTTTGCCCGCGCCTCGATGAGGCGTGCAGTCTGTTGGGCCGTGTCTACGATGCCCAGGAGCGCCCCCAACTCGCGGCCGACTACTATCGGAACGCCTATGAAGCCCATCGAGCCTTCGCGAAGCGCGATTTCGAGCGGCATCTGCAGCAAATACAAGCCAGCTACCAGCTGGAACTAGCCGAAAGAGAAGCCGAGGTCTTGCGAAAGGCGAACCGCGATCTGACGCTGGCCAAGGATGCGGCCGAAACGGCAAGCCGACACAAGTCAGAGTTTCTCGCCAACATGAGCCATGAAATCCGCACGCCCATGAACGGCGTAATCGGCCTAACCGAACTTCTCCTGGACACGCCTCTGAACGTCGAGCAGAAGGACTATCTGGAAACCATTCAAAGCTGCGGCTCCTCCTTGCTAACGATCATCAATGACATTTTGGACTTCTCGAAGATCGAGGCCGGAATGATCGAGCTGAGTGAACTGCGTTTCGATTTGTCCAAAGTCGTCGAAGACGTGGAGAGCCTGTACTCGATTGCCGCAAGTTCAAAGGGCGTCAGGCTTTCCTCGGACTTGCCTTCGAGGCCGGTCGTGGTGGTTGGCGACGAAAACCGCGTTCGCCAGATTCTCTCAAACTTGGTGAGCAATGCCGTCAAGTTCACCCTCAACGGCTCAGTTCGAATCTCACTAACCGCAGAAAGGGTAGACCACGACTATCACATCCGCATGCAGGTGATCGACACAGGCATCGGCATCCCCGCTGATCGTCAGAATGCGATCTTCATGAGCTTCACTCAGGCCGACGGGTCGACCACCCGCCAGTTTGGGGGTACCGGCCTTGGTCTGACGATTAGTGCCCATCTTGCGGCGCTCATGAAAGGCTATATCGTCGTCGAAAGCGTTGTGGACAAGGGAAGTACCTTCACCATTGATCTGAAGCTGCCCAGCGCCGAGGTGGACACAGCGGGCGATTCGGACTGCCCCGAATACGAAGGGCGTACCGTCCTCCTCGCCGAGGACAACGCGGTCAATCGCATGGTCGCCCGAGCGCAGTTGTCCAGACTCGGCTGCCGCGTCCTCGAGGCAGAGAATGGGCATGACGCGATTCGGGTGTTCTCGGATCATCCCGTCGATCTCGTCCTTCTCGATATCCAAATGCCAGGAATCGATGGCTATTCCGCGGGCAAGGAGATCCGACGCATCGCCGAAGAGCGGGGCCGCAACGTGCCGATCATCGCGCTCAGCGCGAACGCGATGCCTGAGCACCGCTCACGCAGCCTGGAGGAAGGTCTCGATGACCATCTCGGGAAGCCTATCCGCCTCACCGATTTGAGGGATGTCCTCACGCGATGGGTCCCCAGCGACGTTCTCCAAGAAGCGGCTTAACGGAAAGTCCGACGGCGATCAAACCGTTTCCGCCCACAATGCATCTCCCATGCGCAACGGGGTGAGTAAGAGCGCGATCAACACGTTAAAGACCAGCGTGAGAAAGCCTGAGCGCCTCCTTATTGTTAAGAGATGATTAACGTGGAAACTTGTGGGGCTCGAATCGGGTTGTACCGGTCAAGAAGCCCCGAAGGGGAGTAGCGTCCCGGCAAGAGCCGGGAGGTCGGGTTCGTCAGTACGCTCGCAAGAGCCGGAGCCGGTCATAACCGCAAGACCTTCATCGCCAGCGATGGAGGTTTTTTGTTGTCTGGCGGTGTGGCCTCGAAGGAGAAACACTGATGAACTGTCCGAACTGCGATGTACCGCTCGTGATCTCCGAGCGGCAACAAGTTGAAATTGACTATTGCCCCCGTTGCCGGGGCGTTTGGCTAGACCGTGGCGAACTTGACAAAATACTTGATCGGGCCGCGCCCGTTCAGGGCAGGGTGGAGGGCGAACAACGACGAGACCGCGACAATGATCGCGATCGGGACGACTACCAGCCGCACAAGAAGAAGAAGCGGGAAGGCTTTCTCGGGGAGCTGTTCGATTTCTGATGATCGAACTTTCAAACATTCCCATCTGGATCTGGGGCGCATTCATGGCATTTGTCTTGCTCATGCTCGCCCTGGACCTCGGCGTCTTTCACCGCCACGCCCACAAGATCGAAATGAAGGAGGCGCTCGTTTGGAGCGGCGTTTGGATCGGCCTTGCGCTTATCTTCAACCTGGGCTTGTTCTTCTTTTGGGATCGAATCCAACCGGGAAGCCCGTACACGAACGACGAGGCTGGATTTGCTTTTCTTGCCGGCTACCTCATTGAGAAGGCCCTGAGCGTAGACAACATCTTCGTCTTCATTCTCATCTTTGGCTACTTCGCCGTTCCGGAGAAGTATCAGCACCGGGTGCTCTTCTGGGGCATTATTGGGGCGCTCATCTTCCGGGCGATCTTCATCGCGGCCGGTGCGGCGCTGCTTGAGCGCTTCTTCTGGATGATGATCCTTTTTGGTGTCTTCCTGATCGCGACGGGCATCAAGATGGTCTTGGTGAAAGACAAGAAGATGGACCCTGAGCGGAATCCTCTTGTGCGGCTCTTTAGGCGGCTTATGCCAGTCACCTCTGAGTATCACGGTCAGAAGTTCTTCACGCGGATAAGTGGCAAGCAATGGGCGACGCCGTTGTTCGTTGTCCTTCTTATGGTTGAGTTCACCGATGTGATCTTCGCCGTCGATTCTATCCCGGCGATCTTCGCGATCACATCAGACCCGTTCCTAGTCTTTACCTCGAACGTCTTCGCCATCTTGGGACTGCGCGCGCTTTTCTTCGCGCTCGCCGGGCTGATGCAGATGTTCCACTACCTCAGCTATGGCCTTGCGGCCATCCTCGTCTTCGTTGGAAGCAAGATGCTCTACGGCTATACCGAAAAGGTCCTAATGCCCGAGTGGCCGAAGTTCCCGGTGGCCCTGTCGCTGGGTGTTATTGTCGCCATCCTCGGTGCGGCGATCATCGCATCTCTACGAAAGCCTAGGGCGGCGGAGGTCGCCAAGTCATGAATGAATATTTAACTCAACTCGCGCGTTACAACTTTACGGCGCTTTGTACGATCGCCAGATTCCTCGATAGCCGCGGCTATTGGACCACCAAGAGGGACATAGCCGCAGATGTGGCCGAAACGGTGCACAGTCTGTTTGAAGCCCTGGCCTGGGCCGACGGGAGCCTGCATGCTCGGGAATGTTGGCTCATTGAGGCGGTCCTTGAACAAGATGAGGAGTTCAGCGCTCGGGTGAAAGAGCATTTTGCGAACGGAATCGCACAGAATCCGGTTCCCGGATGTTTGGTGGCGGCCGCGCTACACGACTCTATTCACAAGACCGCATTTGCCGAGCTTCTTTTGAATCACCTGGAGAACCTGGGTCGTCTCATCATGATGGCTGACGCTTCGATTTCAGCTCAAGAGCTAAATGCGTTTCAAAATCACTTCTCGGAGTTGCGGCGTAGCATTGCACCGCCCGATCTCCAAGCTTAAAAAATGAGTGGCGATTTGCTTGTTTCCAACCTGCTTTCACCGATGGTGCTGGCATTTGGGTTGGGAGCAATCGCCACTCTTTTGAAAAGCGATCTACGACTGCCAGCCGGACTCTACACGGCCCTCTCGACATATCTCCTCTTCGCCATCGGACTTAAGGGCGGCGTTGCCCTCAGCGAAGCCTCTCTTGCCGAGTTGTGGGCGCCTGCGCTTGCAACGGTGCTGTTGGGCCTGCTGACCGCGCTCTTGTCATTCAGCGTAGGCATAAAGGCGGGCAAGCTCACCCGCATTGATGCAGCCGCTATGGCTGCTCACTACGGATCGGTCTCGGCGGTCACTTTCATTGCCGCTCAATCATTCGCGCAGGCGCAAAAAATCCAGACTGAGGGATTCATGCCCGCGCTTGTCGCGCTCCTAGAGATCCCAGCAATCCTATTGGCTCTGGCGCTCGCGGGAAATCGCACAAAAGAGAGCAAGTTCGGCGAGTTGGTCCATGAACTGCTCACGGGCAAAACGGTGATCCTACTCTTGGGAGGAATGGTCATCGGGGCGCTGTCTGCCCGAGAAGGATTTGAGCAAGTGAAGCCGCTCTTCGGGGATCTGTTCAAGGGTGCCCTAACATTCTTTCTTCTTGAAATGGGCCTTATGGCTGCAGAGCAAGTTAAGGTGTTGGGTCGTCAATGGGCTTTTCTTACCTTGTTTGGGATCGGCATGCCGCTCATCAATGGCAGTATAGGCGTCCTCGCCGGGGCGGTCGTCGGAATGTCTCCTGGGGGCGCAGGAATCCTCGGCGCGATGGCGGCGAGTGCATCCTATATCGCAGCGCCCGCCGCGGTTCGCGTGGCGCTCCCGAGCGCCAACGTTAGTGTTCCCCTCGCAACCGCGCTCGCGATAACGTTTCCCTTCAATTTGTTGGTCGGCATTCCGCTCTTCATGCAACTCGCGGGTCTTTGGGCTCGGCAAGGTCCGTGAATCGCAGTTCGCGCTGAATGCCTCGATGTCGAGGTGCTATGCAACCATGGCTCATGCCCAGGTGAGCCCTTGTCATCTCTTTCCGGAATCGAGTGTTACAAGTGGACCGGTGAAGAGGAGCGATCTATCCCGTCATATCAGAGCCGCTCTCTCTTCTTCCACTTGATCGAGAGCGGCCCTGAACTGTTTCAGCATCGTATCCGTCGCGCTCAGCGGATCACTGGAGAAGGGCCAGATGAGCTGACCGCGGGTGACATAGGCCTGCCCATACTTCTTTCCGAGGATAGAGATCGCGCGCGGCGGAACCTTGGTCGGGTCCTTGAAGGTGACCGCCAGCCGGCCCTCTTTCCCATCGAGTTTCTCGATCCCGAGGTCGCGACCAACCATGCGGTAGTGCATGATCGAGAAGGCGTTCTTGACCGGCGCGGGCGGATGCCCGTACCGGTCCTCGATTTCCGCCGCCGCTTCGCCCAGCTCCTCCAGATTCCGCGAGGACATCATCTTTTGGTAGTAATACAGCCGCTGAGCCTGCTCCTTGATGTAGGTATCGGGAATCAGGGCGACGATGGAATAGTCGAACGTCGGCAAGGGTTCGAGGCGAGCAAGTGGGTCGACGGAGTCGGCCAGAAGTTCAGGAGCTTTATCGATGCCAGCGCGTAGCGCGCGCACGGCCTCTTCGATCAACTGCGTGTAGAGTTCATAACCCACCGCCGCCATGGCGCCATGCTGTTTGGCACCCAAAAGCTCACCCGCACCCCGGATTTGGAGGTCGCGAAAGGCGAGCGAATATCCGGAACCGAGCGAAGAAAACTCTTGCAAAGCTTGGAGGCGCTGAAGGGAGTTGTCGGTCAACTCCTTGTGATCCTGATACAGCAGATACGCGTAGGCTTGACGGTCAGATCGCCCAACACGTCCTCTCAACTGGTAAAGCTGAGAAAGCCCCAGTCGGTCGGCATTTTCGACGATCAGCGTGTTCGCATTCGGGATGTCGATACCGTTCTCGACGATCGTCGTGGAAAGCAATATGTCAATCTCTCCCCGGATAAACCCAATCATAACTGGCTCTAGCTCTGACTCACCCATTTGACCGTGACCGACGCCGATCCGCGCATTCGGGACCATCTTCTGGATGCGCTCGGCCACGTGATAAATGCCCTCCACGCGGTTGTAGACGTAAAACACCTGACCGCCGCGGGCTATCTCACGTAGAAGAGCTTCACGAACGACATCCTTCGAATACGGCCTCAAAAAAGTTCGGATCGGAAGACGCCCCGGAGGCGGGTCCGTGATCAGCGACATCTGGCGGATGTCCATCAGAGCCATGCTCAGGGTACGTGGAATCGGGGTGGCGCTCAAGGTCAAGATGTCGACATTCACCCGAAGCTGCTTGAGAGCCTCCTTCTGCTTGACCCCGAATTTCTGCTCTTCGTCGACGATCACAAGGCCAAGATCTTTGAACTCGATTTCTTTGCTCAGAATCGCGTGAGTTCCAAGAACCAGGTCAATTTTTCCTTCCTTGAGTTGCTCGAGGATCTCCCGTCTTTCCTTCGTCGAACGGAACCGGTTAAGCAAGCCGATCCTGACGCCAAACGACGCTAAGCGATCGGTGAAGTTGCGCGAATGCTGCTCGCTAAGGATCGTCGTCGGACAAAGAACAGCGACTTGCCGACCCTCCTGGATGACCTTGAACGCCGCCCGGATTCCGATTTCAGTCTTGCCAAATCCTACATCGCCGCAGACGAGGCGGTCCATCGGGAAGGGCTGTTGGAGATCATTTTTCGTGTCCCGGATCGCGGACATCTGGCTCGGCGTCTCCACCCAGGGGAACGTCGACTCCATCTCCGTTTGCCACGGGGTGTCCGGGCCGAAAGGGCGGCGTTGAACGGCCCTCCTTTCCGCATAAAGCTTCACCAGATCGCGGGCGAAGAGTTTGGCCTCTTCCTTCGCCTTGCCGATCGTTCGCTGCCACTCGCCGCCCGTAAGGCGGTTGAGTTTAGGCTGGGTGTCGCCCGGATTGAGATATTTTTGAATCCGATCGAGCTGATCGGCAGGAACGAAGAGCTTATCTGGTGCCGCGTAGTCGATGAGCAAGAACTCCTTCTCGACATTGTCGATCGTGCGTTTCGCAAGACCGCGAAAGACGCCGATCCCGAAGTTGATATGAACAACAAAATCGCCTGGCTTTAGGTCCAGCACCGTCGCGATCGGGGCACCCTCGGAAAATCGCTTCTGGGGTAGCCGCAGGCGAGCGACGCCGAACAGCTCGGCATCGGTAACGACCGCGAGCTTCCACTCGGGAGCCACGAATCCGCCGCCAAGGTTGCCCTGCAAAAGCCACGCCCCGCCCTCGCCGGGCCGGGCAGGGGCATCGAATGCCGGGTTGATTTCAATTTGACTCAGCACAGACGCGGCCCGGTTCGGCTGATCGGTCGTGAAGACGATATCGAACCCAGCTTTCTTCCAGTTTTGAAGTGTGCCGGTGAAAGCATCCGGGCGGCCGCGATAGGGATCCAAACTGGCAATGGCGAGGTCCGACTTGTTAGGACACTTCAGCCACTCAGGGAGAGCGTTCATCGAGCTGAGAGACAACAGTTTCTCGTGGGAAGCGATGTGCTCGGGCGGCAGCATGAAGTCGTTAACCGTCGACTGCAGAATCTCTCCCCGGGCGTGCCGGGCTACGAGTGACTGGGACAGCTCTTCCTCGGACCTGGCCGCCGCATGCTCGAGCTCCAACGGCTCGTCGAGCACCAGGAGCCCACCCTCGCTCAGAAGATCGATGGCGCAACCCGAATCGGGATGAAAGAGTGGCCGGTAAAGGTCCAAGCGATCAAAGAACACTCCATTCCCGATAGCTTCGGCATCGCCGTGGGCAAGCTGCTCCAAGCGAGCACCCTCCACGTCGCCCATCGACGCCGCTTCGCGTTCGGCCGTCGATACGATCATCTGGGCTAGATCGCCGCGGTAAGAATCATAGCCGTCTGGATTCCAGTAGAGCGTTTCACGACCCGGCGAGAGCGACAAAACCGGCAGCATGCCGGTCGAGCGCTGGGAAACCGGATCGAAGGAACGAATGCTCTCCACCTCATCCCCGAAAAGCTCGATACGAATGGGCAGGTCGTGCCCGCTGACGTAAACGTCGATGATTCCACCGCGTCGCGAGAACTGACCGGGTAGCCGAACCGGCTCCGCCGGCTCGTAACCCAGCCCGGTCAACTGTCCCAACAACCGGTCGGAGTCAATCGTATCGCCCGGCTTAATCTCGATGAAAGCCTCGCTGAGAATTTCGCGCGGCAAGGTGCGTTCCAGCACGGCGCTGGCGGCGCCGATTACGATCGCGGGACGGTCTTCGATCAGAGTGCGCAGAGCCCCGATACGGTCGGAAAGCGCCGAATATTCGGGTTGAGCGTCCTCAAACAGAGCCGAAGTTCCGCTCGGGAGCTGGTAGATATCTCCTTCCGGAACACCCGATAGCCGCAGCTTGGCTTCCCAAGAAAGGCAGCGATCGTAGCTCGAAGCCACGACCAGAATCTTGCGCGGCGACCGCTTGAAGGCGGCCGCAACTAGAAACGGACGAGCCTCGGAAGCAACGGATTGCCACTCTGTGGGCCCCTCCAGTGAATCGATGTGGTGAGCGAGGGGCTCCCAGGATGCGAGTTTGCCGGTCCAGTCGGAAAGCCTCAACGGAGCCAGTCCTCGAGCTGGACTCGGGAATCCGTCTTGTCGTCGCGATATTTGACGATCAGGGGTGTGTAAATCGAAATCCCAGGTGCCTTCGGCACCGCTCGCGATCCGGCGACGACGACGGCATTTTCGGGCACCACCATTTTATGAACGGTGTCGTTGACGAGGTCATAGATCGGGGTGGATCCATTCAGAATCACACCCGAACCAAGGACCGCTCCAGAACGAACTTGCACACCCTCATAGACGCCGCAGTTACCGCCTACCATCACGTCGTCTTCGATAATCACCGGTAAGGCTCCCACAGGTTCCAAAACACCCCCGATTTGCGCGGCGGCGGAGAGATGACAGCGAGCCCCAATCTGGGCGCAGGACCCGACGAGCGCGTGCGAGTCGATCATCGTTCCCTCGCCCACATAGGCGCCGACATTCACATACATCGGCGGCATGCAGACCACTCCGGGAGCCAGATACGCTCCCAGCCGAATGCTGGACCCGCCGGGCACGACGCGCACCCCAGAATCCAGGCCAAGCTCCTTCAGCGGATAGGTCGACTTGTCGAAGAATTGACCGCCCATCGAAACGATTTGCCCGCGCCGAAAGCCGCAAAGGATGCCTTGCTTCACCCAGGTGTTGACTTTCCACCCCTCCGGCGAAGGCTCGGCCGCGCGGATTTCGCCATTGTCAAGTGCAGTCAGAAACGACTCTAGGAGAGCGTCCTGCTCGTCGCCCCATTCGGCGACTGGGGTGGCGAAAAGTTGTTCGATGGCTTCTTTCATGCTGATATCGGGGCGACACCAAGGTCTTCCATCACGAGCTGAGAGCAAAGGGAACCGCTCTCAAGAGCGCCGTTGATGGAACTGTATCGGGTGAATTCCCCCGCAAAATAGACGCCGTTCCGGCCCGGTGTGTTGCCCGGAAGTTCGTTATTAAAACCCGGAGGCTGAGCGAACTGGCAGTAAGGAAGCCGGAAGACCTTCAGGAGCTTCCAGCCCTCGACCGGGAACCAAGCCGACAGGTCCTGCCGCACGGCATCGGCCAGATCGCCGTCGTCTCGTGCATCTTGGCCAAGAATCGTGGCCGAAACCAAATGTCGACCATAAGGGGCCGCATCCGGGACGACATTGGAGACGGGCGTGACCATTTGGACGAGGCCGAGCTCCGAGGTCAGCATGATGTGGTCCTCGCCGCGCGGAATCTGAGGTACCTCAAAGTAAAGACAGGTTTGGCCGACCCCTCCTTTCACGGTTTGAAATCCCGTTAAGCTTTCCGCCTCGAACGCTTCGGTTGCGACCACAACGGCGCGGGCTCTGAGCTTCTCGCCAGATTCTAAGGTGATGCTGTCGCCCGTCGTCGAAGCGACGGCTGCGCCAAGTCGAATGGAATCTTCGGGCAATTCCAAAGCAAGCTGAACCGGAATCGCGCCGATTCCTTTCGCGGGAACCACGGTGCGGCCCTCGGAGAGCATTTTCCAGACAAACAGGAACATACGCCAGGACACCGACAGCGATCGGTCCATAAAAATTCCGCCGAGAAAGGGGCGAACGAAGCGATCAAGGAACTCGTTTGAGAAGCCGTACTGTCGCAGCGCAAGTTGGGTGGCCTTGTCGGGAGTCAGCCAGATCTGGTGCTCCGTCATCCCCATGCAGTCGCGCGTAAGTTCGACGACCAGAAGCTTGTCTTTCGCCGACAATAACGAATCGAAAGCAGTCGAGAGAGGGTTCGAGCGATCGACGACATGGAATTCGCCATCGTGGAGGATGGCCGCCCCGGGCGGGTAAGCCTGAAAGTCCAGCGTTCGGTAGTCGAGTTCACGGCGACCCGCCGGATAGGCCTCAAAGTAAACCTGCAGGCCATGATCAAGCCGAAACCCCGCATGAGGATCGGTCTTCATGCGGCCGCCAATGCGACTATCCCTTTCGAGGACCAAAACGGGCACACCATGACGATGCAAATGTCGGGCACAGCACAAACCAGCAATCCCCGCCCCCACCACAATAACGGGAGAATCCACGGGATTGTTTTACCCGTGGAGGGTGTTTCACGACTTTAGGGGACGCATGGCCCTGAACGTGAATGGTGAAGCGTGAGTAGTGAATGGGCAGAGGGCTGAGGACTTACAGGCAGAACCCGAGGCGGGGAGACGCATGGACTGGAAGCCCATGCCACGCTTCCCTAGCCCTGAAGGGGCGGCAGTGTGCAGCCCAGGTCGCAGGCGCGCGCCGATAGGCTCGCGCCGTAGGCCTGGGTAGGAGTCGCCAACCAACAGAGCCCGAAGGGCACGCCGCAGGCGACGAGCGCGGTAGCGCGAAGGAGTTGCGACGTGCCCTTCGGGCGGCAACGGCCACCGACCAGCCAGAAACTCCAGGCTGGAAGCCTGGGCGACACATGGGCTGGAAGCCCATGTCACGCTTGGCGCGCCCTGAAGGGCCGAGCTGTTACAGCACAGGTTGGAGACGCGTCATGCAGCGCGTCGTCGGATGCCTGTTTCCGAGGCTCCGGGGCGGAAGCCCCGGGGTCCGGGATGCAGGGCGGAAGCCCTGCGCTCCGGATCGCGAAGCGAATCGTTCCCGGCCTGAAGTGCCGAGCTATCACAGCCCAGGTCGCAGGCTGGAAGCCCCTGCGCTCCGGATCGCGGAGCGATGGTTCCCGGCCTGAAGGGCCGAGCTATTACAGCCCAGGTTGCAGGCGCGCGCCGCCAGGCGCGCGCCGAAGGCCTGGGTAGGAGTCGCCCAACCAACAGAGCCCGAAGGGCACGCCGCAGGCGACGAGCGCGTTAGCGCGGAGGAGTTGCGACGTGCCCTTCGGGCGGGCGATCAAGCCGCGGCTTTGATCTGCGGCGGCAAGAGCCGCGGGATGAACTCCGATACCGATGCGGGTGCCAAAACGACACCGCGCTCAATGGTGTTTTCCAACTCCCGTACGTTCCCTGGCCACGAATACCTCTGGAGCAACTCCAAAGTCAACGCCGACATCTCCAAGAGCGGCCGATCGTTCTCCGCGCAATACTTGGCCAGGAAATGCCGGGCCAAAGGCTCGATATCCTCCAACCTGTCTCGCAACGCCGGAATGTGCAGCTCGACAACTTGCAGTCGGTACAGCAAATCCAGCCGGAAGATGCCTTCCTCGACCGCTTGGCGCAAGTCGCGGTTCGTAGCCGTGACCAACCGCGTATCCACCTTCGTTGGCTTCGAGGCACCCAGACGCTCAAACTCTCGCTCCTGGAGTACGCGAAGGAGTTTGACCTGCGTGGCCATCGGAATCTCACCGATTTCGTCCAGAAAAAGCGTTCCCTGGTGGGCCAGTTCAAAGCGACCCATCTTTGAGCCCTGGGCCCCCGTGAAAGCACCCTTCTCATAGCCGAAGAGTTCGCTCTCCAGCAGCGTCTCGGGCAAGGCCGCACAACTTACGGCAACGTACGGCTTGGCTGACCGGGTCGACAGTTCGTGAAGCGAACGCGCCACAACTTCCTTACCGGCTCCGCTCTCGCCCGTGATGAGCACCGTGGCCTTAGAATCCGCCACCTGCGCCGCCGTCTCGAAGATTTCCTTCATCGCCGGAGATTCGGCGATGTAAGCCTTGCCCGGACTCTTCGCCTTTGAAGCGCGCTTGGGTGTGCTCTGGGCTGCCTCCTGCGAAATCGCGGCGGCCACCACTTTCTTCAGCGCGTCCAAATCGAACGGCTTCGTCATGTACTCGAACGCGCCGTCCCGGATCGCCTGCACGGCCTGGGGAATCGTCCCGAAGGCGGTCATGATCACCACCGGCAGATCGGGCCACGCCGCTTTGATTTCGCGAAGAAGCTCATAGCCGGAGCGGCCCGGCATCGTCACGTCCGTGATCACGCAGTCGGGCTGGCTTTCCTTCAGGGAAGCGAGCGCGGAGGGAACATCTTCGCAAAAGGAGGCGTGATAGCCGGCCTTCTCAAAGGCCATTTGGAGAATGCGACGAATGTTCGGTTCGTCATCCACGATCAAAACGCTTGCTTTATCTTTCACGCCGCCATCCCTTGTTCAAATCGAATATGAAAAACCGTGCCCTCGCCGGGTTCGCTCTCGACGTCGACGACCCAGCCGTGCGCATCGATGATCTTGCGCACGTTCGGTAGCCCCAAGCCCGTGCCGTTCGCCTTCGTCGTAAAGAACGGTGTAAACAGTTTTTCTTTCATCCCCGCTTCGATTCCTGACCCCGTGTCGCGCACTTCCAAACCCGATCGATCCACGCGA
>JBKJIP010000195.1:0-6702 GCA_046598515.1 Fimbriimonadaceae bacterium
CGCTGCGCGGCACGTTGCATCCACGCACTCCCTTGGCTTTATCGAAGAGAATCGATGGCTTGTTTCAACCTGGGTAGCGCGTCCATCGCGACTTCGCGGAGGACAGGGTTGTCGCCCATCGGCTGGAGCATCACGCTGGGGTCGACGGCGGTAACGCGCACGCCACCATCTTCGGCTCCGACGGTCACATTGCAGGGCAGGAGCAGACCTACTTGCGGGTCTTCATCCAAGGCCTTCTTGGCCAGCGCGGGATTGCACGCGCCGAGAATCGTGTAGTCGCGGTAATCGATTCCCAGCTTTTCTTTGAAGGTGTTCTTGATGTCAATCTCGGAGACGATGCCGAAGCCGGCGTCTTTCAATGCGGCTCGGGTGCGCTCGAGGGTTTCTTCGAAGGACGCGTTGACGAGGGTGGAGAATCCTAGGCTCATGCCTCAGTATGAACTTAGGATTCGAGCCACGCACGGAGCCGCTTGAGAAGCATCCGATTCAGCGCACGATTCGACCGCAGAAAAGGTTTCTCCCGCATCTCGATCTTCAGTTCCGCGGGCTTACCGTCCCGTTCGGCGCAGATGACGACCCAGCCGCCGAGGCTGATGAGGGAGTGGACGTTCATTCGCGACTCAAACTTCTTCACCTCGCCGCGTTTAAAAGTCGTCCGAACTTTCTCCCCGAAATATTCGATCCGGTCTCTATAAATCAACAGGTAGCCGATATCCTCGTGCGGATCGATGAGCCCCTTGAAGTTCGGCGTCGCAACCCCGACGAAGTAGCGCCGAGAAGGAACTTCCTTGAGAGACTGATCCAGCCGCCAGCTCATCTGCTGCTTCATTTCGCGGTTTTGGTACAGTCCGAGCAAGTTGAGCATCACCCAGCCGACCACGACCGACCCCGCGACCAGATAGAGACCGACGCCTCCGATCTTTCCCGACTGATACATGAGCCACAGACCGACGATCAGCATCGGTCCCGCTAAGGTTAGCGGCACGAGATTTCCCATGATTTGGCGGTGCATCGTCCAGATCGGCTTCTGGAGCATCGCCGTCGGGATCATCTTTCGCTTCCGTTCGGCCATCAGCGGCATGATACACTGCCTGCATGGCATCCGCGGTGCGGCTTTTTCGGGTCACACCCGGAGCGCATACTTTGCGCGAGCTTCTCACCCCCCTCTTGAACACTCAAGGGGAGGTGCGGATCACCTCGTTCAGTCCCTCCTCCATCGCGCTTTGTCGCCAGCTTTTCGATAGCAAGGCGAACGTGGAAATCTGCGAATTCGGGCAAGTTGTGGGCGCCGTCCTCGCCGAGCGCCAGGGAGTCGCGCCCCTCCTCCCGGCAAAGGGGCTGATCGTAGCCGCGCTGCAGCATGCTTGCGCAGATTTAGACGAAGATTCCCCTTTTCATCGCGTTCGCGCCTATCCCGGCTTTCATCAGCTTCTGGCACGGGCGTGGGAAACGACCCGATCCTATCAAATCGAGCTGCCCGTTCCCACCCTGGCCGGCAAGACCGGCGCGCTCGCCGCAATCTTCTCGCGGACCGAGCAACTCCTGCAGATGCTCGGGCGGCGTTTCAATGCCGACGCCATGGCCGCCTGCCCCGAACTGGAGCCCGAAGCCCCTCCCTTCAATCGACTCATCGTAGTCGCCGGCTCCGAATACCGACCGGCCGAGTTTGATTGGCTGGATTGGCTTTCGACTGCGGGGGTCGATGTCAATATCGTCGCGGAAAGACACGCAACGGGTTCAAGAATTTTCGCCGAAAGCGACCGCATCGAGGCCCGATTTGGCGAGCCCCGCATCTTCATTTCCTCGGCCAATCCGCTGGCCCATTCGGTGTTCACAGAATCCGATACGACGGCGCTCTTCGACTGCGAAATCTTGGAAGCTCCGGACGTGCTCTCGGAGTGTGAATGGGTGCTTCGAAGGGCGGTGGATCGAGCGGAGGGCAACCCGAGTCGCGTCGCCATCTTCTGCCGCAACCTGGAGAGCTATGGCCCGATTCTGCAGGCGGTGGCTACCCGATTCGAAGTGTCCCTATCCGTTTCCCGGCGCTTCCCGCTGCTCGCCACGAGCATGGCCAGAACTGCGCTCGACGTCCTGACCGCCTGCGCCTCGAACGACGTGCGCAACCTGATGCGCCTCGCTCGCAGTCCCTATTTTCCTCTGCCGTCTTTGGCGGCGAGGACCGAATTCGAACAGGCTTGCCGACTGGCCTATCGCGAGCATTCCGCCGCCTGGTCGGAAATCGGGCTTTGGTCGGAGAAAGAGGCCTCGCCGGAATGGCTGCGTAGCGTTCTCGCTTGGCGGGAAGTGGCCGTAGCGGGTCGAACAACCTTGGAAGGCTGGCGAGAGCGGCTGATCGAGTTGGCCACCACGCTTGGCTTGGCTCACGACGAGGAGGAGGATAGCCGGGACCAGAGGGCTGTAACCGCGATGCTGCGCTCCCTGGCCCACGATGCTTCTGTCGACCGGATCACAACTCGACGCGAGTTGTCGGTCGCGGAGTTCGCCCGTGCTTGCCGTCGGCTTTGGGAGCGCGAGGAAGTTTCGATCGAGCCGGACGAGGGCGGCATTCAAGTTGTCTCCGCTGCCGACCAGATCGGCCCCGTCGAAGCGCTCTTCGTGATGGGGATGCTCGAAGGGGAGTTTCCACGCCGACGAACGGAGGATCCGCTTTTTATGGATGATGAACTGATCCTGCTCAGTCCCGAAATCCCGATTCCGAACAGCGTCTCCAAAGCCGCTGCCGAGCGAGACGAGTTTTATCGGGCATGTTGCGCTCCGGCATCGGCCCTTGTTTTGAGTTATCCACGGGTGGACGAGGATAGGGACAACGTTCCCGCATTCTATTTGGAAGAAATCCGCCGCGCGACGGGAATGGCGGGCGTCACCCAATTCTCGCGAACCACGCTCGTTCCCGATTCGCCATCGTTGCCCGCCGATCAAAAGCTTCAAGAAGCCCTCGCCCAGTCACATGGCTGGCCCCCGGCTCCGGAGTTGGTCACCCTACCCGCCGTCGCCATCGCCCGCGGAGCGGAGGCGATTTATTCTCCGAAGGAGCTTGCAGACGCGCTTGAGTGTCCCTTCCGATACTTCGCCAAATACCGCCTGGGCGTGAAGCCGTCTCACGAGCGCATGCGGTGGGCGAGCCTGAGTGATCTGCCGCGGCAAGCTCGGCTCGCCGACATGCCCGATCCCGAAACGGCGGCCAACGTCCTGCGCGATAAACTCGACGAGCACTTGGGCAGTTTGATGGCCGATGTTCTGCCTCATGACTACCGTCTGATGCGATCCGGAGCGAATCGGTTGATCGACAGTTGGGTTAGCCGCGAGTTTCGCGCCCGGGCGATCTGGCCTCGCGACAATGTTCGATGGGACAACGTAGGCTTCGAGCACGGGCCGCTACGGGGCAAGCTCAAGCTTCCCGATGGGCGTTTCATCCAGCTCAAGGGCAGTGTCCCCGCGGTATCTGCACGGGGCGATTTAGAGGTCATCCACCTCTACAAAGGCCGGGACCCGATCGTGGACCAGAGCGCGGAAGGCGAGTCGAAGATCGCGCCCCACGAGCAGATGGAGTTGGAGCTGTATTTGCTCATGAGAGACTCGCGAGACCGGCCCGCTGGAGTCGAGATCGATCACGGCGGCGGGCGACGCCTGGTCACCGTCGGCACGGCTCATTTCCCTCGGCAGGATATCAAAGACGAGATGCGCAGCACGGCTTTCGAGGCATTCGAAAGACCCGACCTTCTCACGGCGATGGTGCAGAAGGTGCAGATCGCGGTGGACCATATCCAGAGCGGGTCGATCACGCCCACCCCCGAGGAATCCCGTTGTTTTTACTGCGAATTCGGTGAGCTTTGTCGCCGGTCGCATCAGTTCTCAGAAGTCGACGACCCATTCGAAGTGCCGGAGGAAGATGAAGTTTTCACCAACTGACGAGCAGATCGAGATTATCGAGAGCCGGCTCGCGCGCTCGGTCGTCACCGCCTCGGCCGGGGCGGGAAAGACGGGCGTGATCGTCAGCCACTATCGCCAGTTGGTGCTGGAAGATGGCCTTCGGCCCGATGAAATTCTGGCGATCACGTTCACCCGCAAGGCCGCCGCGGAGATGAAGACGCGTATCGTTAATGAGCTACGAGCGGCAGGAAGGGCGGATCTCGCCCAAGTCGCGGAGACGGGGCCGATCCAAACGATTCACGGATTCTGCCAACGGCTTCTAACCGAAAATGCCCTCGCCGCCGGTCTCGATCCCGAATTCGAGATCGCCTCCGAGAGCCAAAAGAGGATTTGGCAGGAGCAAGCGATCCGGGACACGCTCGCGGAGAGCTACGACGAGGAGCCCGAAGTCCAGCTGGTCATCGAGCATCTAGCTGGACGGCGAGCGAATGAAGGCGGCCGCGCCAGCATCTCGCCTTACGGTTTGATCGAGGGTTCGCTTCGCACGCTGCTGAATCAGATGCGCGGCTCCGGCAGCACGCGCGGGCATGTTTCGGCCAAGCACGCCTCGGCGGCGGCCGTGCTCCGAACCTGGCAGGAAGCCGTGTACGCTTGGCTACCAGATGAGATCCGCGAGGCAGTCCCCGTTCCTCCCGCCGAGTCTTCCGAGTTCCTCGGCGCAGTTTCGGCTGAATACAAGCGCCAGAAACGCGCGATGCCGAGCTTCGTGCGCAGCGTCGCCGATCGCGATGAAGAGGACGCCGCCCTCACTTCGGGCCTCGTCCAGCTTGCATGCCGCGCTTGGTACAAGCTGGAGAATGAGATGGTGCGGCAGAGCGCCCTCGATTTCACCCTCCTCGAAGAGAGTGCGATCGCCGCGCTCGAGAATCCCGAGGTGCGTTCCCGAGTGGCCAGGCAATACCGCGTCGCGTTGATCGATGAAGCCCAAGATCTTAACCCCCTGCAATACGACTTGCTGAGCGGGCTCGAAGTCGAGCGTTTGATGCTGGTCGGGGATCGTCAGCAGTCGATCTACGCCTTTCGGCAAGCGGACGTCGAACTCTTCATCAAATCCGAATCGCTCTATCCCGCTATGCGGCTCACCCGAAACCACCGGTCGGATGCGGGCATTCTGCGCTTCGTAGACACGATCTTCGCGGAGGTCTGGTCGGAGACTTATCAGCGGATGGCGGTGGAAACGGTCCTCGAGACCGACGACAACGTGATCGACCTCTTCGGCCCGGAAAAGGAGGTCGGCGACTTCGCCGGCGTCGAGCTTTGGCCGATGGAACTGGCGGACGCGACGGACGTGGCGCGTCGGATCAAAAGCTTGGTCGACGACTTGCCCGCGGGTTTGACGGCCAAAAACGTCTGTGTTCTCGTCCGCGATTCTATGTTCGGCGAGCGGCTTTACCGAGCGCTGGATCGGCACCGGGTATCCGCGAAGTTAGTGGGCGTTTCGAAGCAGTACTACACGCGCATGGAAGTGCGGGACATCGCCAACGCCTTACGCGCTTTGGCCGATCCGTTCGATGATTTCGCCCTCGCGGCGACCCTGGCGAGCCCATTCGCGTGTGTTTCCTACGATGCGATCACATTGCTGGGTCAGGAAAAGCCGATCTATGATCGCTTGCGGACGGTGGATCTCCCGGATGGCGATCGGGAGCGGATTGACACTTTCCTCGCCTGGTTTGAGCCGCTCTCGCTGAAAATCGACCGGATGACGGCAGGCGAGGCCGTCGCGGCTCTCTTAGGGCAAACCGATTACTTGCAGGTTCTGGCACGACGGCCGAACGGCCGCCAAACCCTGGCGAACGTGCGCAAGCTCCAGCGCATCGCCTGCTCGGACGAACTGGTCAGTCCCCGCGAGTTCGCGGAGCAAATCCGGGAGACCCAGGCTCTGCGCCACGACGAGAGCGACGAACCCACCCACGACGAAGACTCCGACGCCGTCAGCATCATGACGATCCACCGGTCGAAGGGTCTGGAGTTCGAGGTTGTAGTCGTCCCCCAGACCACGCGGAAAATCGGCAAGATTCGGGATGAGGATGTGCGCTTCGACCCCCGAGTCGGCATCGCTGCCGCATCATTTGGCGCACCTCACTCGCGCTACTTCCTTTGGCTTCAAGAGCTACGCAAAGAGCGGGAGATGGCGGAGGATTGGCGCGTTGTCTATGTGGCGCTTACGAGAGCGAAGAAGCGGCTTTGTGTGGTGACGCGTGAGAAGGGTGCCCATACCGTAGCCGACGCGATCGCCAAGCATTCCGGGTTCAAGGAAGGGACTCCGCTAGGCGTAAAGATTCGGGAGTAACCGATGGTCTTGCTTTCCGCACTTTTGGTAAATCATTAACCGCAGATATGACACAGAAAGTGAACACAGAAGGGCCTTGGGAAGGGCCAAGTGAGGACTCGCAACTACGTCCTGGTTCGCTTCGCCGATGTTCGTGTCTTTGGGGGGGGAACCGTTGGGGAGTCTCGGGTTCTGAAATCTTGGCGACGGCCGCGTCGACCAAGAATTACCGTGGGCGACCACGCGTCTAGGATGCGGCATGGATTGGCATGAGTGGATTGCGGAGCCGCCTGAACGCGATGTCTTAAAGCGGCGGGATGCGCCGCACTCTATAGGGTGCGCATCCCTGCAGACTAGCCCCGTTCCCAGGTACAATCTAGGTTCAAAATCCCCGTCAGGACGTCTTTAACATAATGCCCGAGAACGAAGAAGAAAACCTACCGACCAGCGCCGAGAGCGCCGATCTGCCCGAAGAGATTTAC
>JBKJIP010000468.1:0-6988 GCA_046598515.1 Fimbriimonadaceae bacterium
TACATGCAGCGGGATAACGCGATGGGACTGAAGGTGGCCGTCGGCCGGCTGACGGTCCCCCAGTTTTTGAACGGGATTGGAGTCGCGCCCGACCCCGAGCAGCTTAAGCTCAAGATCAGGGACTCCGCAGGGGTGACGCGGGAGGTCACGCTGAAGTCGCAGGCGGGATCCGTGACCGAAGAGTGGGCAACGGCGCGAGATAAGGCGAATCCGATGCTCTATATGAAGAGCCAGCGAACGAATTACTGGTATGAGTACCTCCCCGCAGAGAAACTTGTCTATTTCCAATACAACGCGGTCGCAAACCAAGGCGACGAATCCATCGCTGCCTTCGCGACGAAAATGTTCAAGTTCATCGAAGAGAATGACGTCGAGTCGTTGGTGGTGGACTGCCGATGGAACGGTGGCGGGAATAGCTTCTTAAACAAGCCGCTGACCCATGGGATTCTGAAATCGAAGGTCAACAAGAAGGGAGGCCTGTTCGTGGTGATCGGCCGGCAGACGTTCTCCGCATGCCAGAACTTCGTCACGGATCTGGAGCGGGAATGCGAAGCGACGTTCGTAGGCGAGCCCTCGGGCTCGCGGCCGAACTTCGTCGGCGAGTCGATCCGGTTCAGTTTGCCTCATTCGAAGATGACGGGAACGATTTCGGATCTCTATTGGCAGCGAAGCTGGCCCATGGACAACCGCATGTGGATCGCCCCCGACCTCCCTGCTCCGCCTTCGTTCGAGATGCTGAAGAAGAACCTCGACCCGGCGATGGAGGCGATTCGGGGGTATCGGAAGGGAGGATAGGGTTTGGGGTTTGGGGAAACTTCCCCTCTCCTTGATCGGATGTTCGTGCCGATTAGGGAGAGGGGGCAGGGGGTGAGGGTTCCGGAAACTCCCTTGATCCAAGTCTTGGCCCATGCGCCTCCCCCTCCCCAACGGTTCCCCCGCGAGCACGGTCATCTCGCAGAGGAACCAGGGCATAAGCAGAATTGGCACCTTCGAAGGTGGATCCCCTCTAAACCCGGCGAACGGAGAAGACTTCGACGTCTACGCCAGGCGAAAAGCCGACATGGTCCCATCCCTGATGTACGAACCCGTGGGCGGCGAGGAGGGATTCTTTGCAGGACAGCAGCTCGATCTCCCGCAGAGGATAGGGCGGATGGAAGACTCGACCGGTGTAGAGGACGCCGCGGTAGCGGGCGTAGAGGAGATACCGCTCGACCAAGAAGTATTCAAAACTTCCTGGCTCCGGCTCAGCGAGGGTTAATCCCGGGCGAACGGTGATGTCCGTCGCCACGGTCGGCCGCTCGCTTCGATAACGGATCTTCTCCCCTAGCTCCACCGTCATGCGCGCATGGAAATAGGGCAGGCCAAACTGGACACGGGCGTAGCTGCAAGCTAGCCATCGAGCGGCGTCAAGACTGAAGAACCAGACGCCGGGCTCCTTCCCTTCTCGATGGACGTAAGTGCGCACATTCGTCTCCGGGAATGCGCTGAGCCAGGGCGCGGCGGGGGCCCAGGTCGGACGAATCGCCTTCATGTGGAACGGCACCAAACCAACCCAGGCTTTGCCATCGAATGTGTCGACGGTCAGCCCTTCGGGGAGCTTGGATTGCACGATCTCCGGATCGCAGCCAATGTGGAGGAAAGTTAAGTCGCGCCACGACTGGAACATCGTAGCGCGACCCTCGGGCCGCCGCCGCAGAGCTTCGTATTCCTCGAGCTCGACCACGGCGTCAGTTTACGTCAGGGCCGCTTCGGATTGGCGGCCAGCCGGACTTCAGCTGCTGCGAACTCCGTTGGGCCGTAGCTGGTCGGCCCGCGATTCCCCCTCCCCAACGGTTCCCCCGCGAGCACGAACATCTCGCGGAGGAACCAGGGCATTGGCGTCGATTTGTCACTTCGAAGGAGTATTTAAACCGGATCCAAAGCCAAATGTGGGATGCGGGGGTTTGTACCGCGTCACTCCCGGCGCTTGGAATGGCGCGGTACGAACCCCCGCATCCCACAATTGGGTTTGCCCTATACGAATCTCGTCTCGGTTCCCGGCTCATTGAGGCAAGGAAACGATGGCGCGCTGTTCGTCTGGCTAATGTTGCCGTCGCGATCAAGAACGTGCGGTCAGCTACTTCGACGTCACTTCCAGATAGGCTCCGGTACAATCTAAGCTCGGATGAGCACTGTTCAATCCACGGCGACGAACTACCTGACCGTGCAGGACATCCTTTGGATCAATCTGCAGGTCACCAAGCAGACCAACCTTTTCGACTTCGCCAAGCTCGAAGAGGCGACGTTTTACCAGTACGGGTATGGCGTCAGCTCGAACATCCTGAGCCAAGCGGCGAGTTTCCTGCAGGGGTTTATGAAGAATGCGCCCTTCGGCTCGGGGGACGATGCCACCGCGTTTATCGGCTTTGTCGCCTTTCTCAGCTTGAACGGTTACGAGCTTAATCTCCCGGATGCCGAAGCCGGGAACTGGACGAAGCGCGTCAAGAATGGCGAGATCAAGGCGGAGGAAGCGGTCGGCAGACTCACCCAGCTCACGGGTGGACACCATGAGGGCGATCCGCAATACTGCATGCGCCAAGCCTTCGCCGCGTATCCCGCTACGATTGAGGCCCTCGGCTGATCGTGGACCGAGTCGACATCACCATCATCGGGGGCGGCCCCGTCGGGCTCTTTGCCGCTTTCTATGCCGGTCTTCGCGGCATGTCCGTGCGCATCATCGATAGCCTGCCCGAACTTGGCGGCCAACTGACCGCTTTGTATCCAGAAAAGTATGTTTACGACATGCCCGGCTTCCCCAAGGTCCTCGCCAAGGATCTCGCCGCGGATATGGCAAAGCAAGGCCTTCAGTTCAACCCTGAGGTCTGCTTGGAAGAGACGGCGTCGGGGATTGAAAAAGATGACGAGGGGTATGTCGTCTCTACGGAGAAGAATAAGTATCCGACCCGAACAGTAATCGTATCCGCCGGCGCCGGTGCTTTCAGCCCCACCAAAATCGGCGTTGCGCGCGAAGAAGAATTTGCGGGGAACGGCGTGTATTACGGCGTCCGCTCGAAGGCGATGTTCAAAGACAAGGATCTGTTCATCGTCGGCGGCGGAGACAGCGCCTTCGATTGGTGCTTAAACCTTTTCGGAGTCGCCCGCAATATGACCCTCGTTCACCGGCGGGACCAATTCAAGGCCCACGAGGAAAGCATCCGTGAAGTTCAGGCATTGCCGATTCACATGAAGCTTTGGTATGTGGTGAAGGAACTGCACGGAGAAGGACATCTGACCGGCGTGACGCTGGAGAACACTCAGACCAAGGTGACCGAATTTCATCCCGCGGACGCGGTGATTGTTAACATCGGCTTCAAGTCCTCCCTCGGCCCCCTCAAAGAGTGGGGCTTTGAGATCGAGAAGAACCAAATCAAGGTCGACGCCAGCTATGAGACGAGCCTGCCGGGTGTGTTCGCGGTCGGCGATGTCTGCACTTTCGGGAACAAGCTCAAGCTGATCGCGACGGGTGTCGGCGAAGCCGCGACGGCCGTTTGCCTGGCCAAGACGAGAATCGACCCCGCCGCCAAGCTCTTCCCGGGCCATAGCTCGGACATGGACCTCTGAGAGCCAACGACAATCTCCCGCCCCACACTAAATAGCTTGCACCGGATTCTGTCGACGGTGTTGATTCAAAGGCGCGCACAGGATTGTACGGAAACAGCTAATCTTGCCGTACAATTCCGTTGTGGATTATCGGACAGAAACCACGGTAGGAGCGGGAGGGGAGATTCACCTCGAGAACTTGCCCTTTAGTAATGGCGAGCGGGTGGAGATTTCCATTCATCCTGCTGGGGAGTCAGCTCGGACATGGCCCACGCAATATTTCGAGAGGGTGTTTGGAGCCATTCAGGATTCCACGTTCACTAGGCCACCTCAGGGTAACTTTGAACCTCGTGAGTTACTCTCGTGACTTGGTTGTTGGATACGAACGCCTGCATCGGGTTTCTCAGAGGTAGATCGCCGCTCGCCGACCGATTCCGCGAACATGAACCACGAGAATTGGCGATCTGCTCCACGGTTCTCGCTGAGCTCACATACGGTGCCCTGCACAGCCAGGATTCGTCGCGGCACATCGCAGCCGTCGAAGAGTTTGTTGCACCGCTGAGCTTTGTCCCGTTTGATCGCATCGTCGCCGTTGAGTCGGGAAGAGTTCGTGCGACACTCAGTGCTAGGGGCGAGTTAATCGGACCATACGATCTCCAAATCGCGGCAACTGCCTTAGTTTTCGATATGATCTTGGTGACCCACAACATCCGAGAGTTCGCCCGGGTGGACGGCCTGCAAATCGAAGACTGGGAAGCATCTTAGGATTGTCCCCCGATTGAACAGCAAGTCAGCAATTTTGATGGCCCGAATCTCGCCGTTCGGCGTCATAATGAATGGACTTCAGGCTGGACAAAGGCGTCCAAACAACAGCTCTCGTGAAAGGTACGCCCTCTCTCAAATCGCTTTTGATCGCGACGCCATGTGTTGCGCTCTTTCTTTTCGGTGCGTCTCAGGCGGCAACGGCCAGCGGTGACCCGGCCGATTTCAACAAGCAGGTCAAGCCTGTTCTCAAAACCTATTGCGGCCCGTGCCACGAGGGGAAAACACCCGCGGCGGGGATCAACCCTACGCAGTATCGCTCCATGGCCGAAGTGCAAAAGGCCATGCCTGAGTTCGAGCGGATATTGGCCGCCCTCAAGGCGGGCACAATGCCGCCGCCTAATGCGAAGCAGCCGACCGCGAATGAACGCAAAGCCCTCATCTCCGACATCGAATCCGTCCTCGCTGGCGATTGCAAGCTGCCCGATCCTGGGCGCGTGACCATTCGCCGCCTCAACCGAACTGAGTACACGAACACAATTCGAGACCTGGTCGGCATCGAGTTCCGACGAACGGACGATTTCCCTTCCGATGATGTCGGCTACGGGTTCGACAATATCGGCGACGTTCTCACCGTCTCGCCGCTCCTGCTCGAAAAGTATCTCTTCGCCGCCGAGCAGATCGCCGAGGAGGCAATTGTCACCGGCGTCGCCAAGTCACGCCGCTATGAAGGCAACGAGCTTCTCGCCGCCGAGGGCCGCACGATCACCGAGCGCGGCGACTCCCGGCTCTTTACGGCCGGAACCGTCTATATCGAACACGCTTTTCCGGTCGGCGGTGACTACCGCATCAAAGTTCTCGCCTATGGGGATCAAGCCGGGCCGGAAGCCTGTAAGATGTCGATTGGTATCGATGGTGTCGCCCAGCCCCCGATGGAGGTTCCCCAAAGATCTGAAAAGCCAGGTCTTTTCGAAGTGCCTGTCAGCGTGAAGCCGGGCAAGCACCGCGTCGAGGTCAAGTTCCTAAACGATTATTACAATGCCAATGACCCCGATCCGAAGAATAGGGATCGTAACTTGGTCGTTGCCGCAATCGAGGTTGCCGCTCCGAGTGGTGCCCGCATCGATTACTCGCAGCTCCCCGCCTCGCACCTGCGGATCATCCCTGCGCCACCCGTTCCGGGCAAGGAAGTGGATTCCGCTCGCCAGGTTCTGACCACCTTTGCCACCCGAGCTTTCCGACGCCCCGCGACGAGCGAAGAGATCGAGCGGGTGCTCACAGTCTTCAAATCTGGCCATGCGAACAAGGAAAGCTACGAGCGCAGCGTTCAGCTTGGCGTCACCGCCATCCTAACTTCGCCCAACTTCCTCTTCCGGGTCGAGCCGCAAACGAAGCCGGGCGCGGAGCTCAGCAGTTGGCAAGTCGCTTCGCGGCTTTCCTATTTCTTGTGGGCGTCTATGCCGGACAAGGTCCTTTTTGACCTTGCAACCCAAGACAAGCTGCGTGACGAACAGGTCTTGGCACAACAAGTCGACCGCATGCTCGCCGATCCAAAGGCGGATACGCTGACCACCAACTTCGCGGCGCAGTGGTTACAGATTCCGAAGTTCATGAACTCGAACCCGGATCGCAAGAAATACGCTTCTTGGAATCCCCAACTCAAAGCGGCGATGCGCCAGGAGGCGCTCTCGACGTTCCGCTATGTGTTCTTCAACGATCGGCCGATTACCGAGTTCTTGGACGGGGACTACGTTGTCGTCAACGACGTTCTCGCCTTCTTCTATGGCATTCCCGATGTGAAAGGCAAGGAGTTCCGGCGCGTGGAAGTCGATCCCGATCTCCGAGGTGGCGTTTACACCATGGGCGCGGTGCTGACGCTTACCTCCAATCCGAACCGGACGAGTCCCACCAAGCGTGGCAAGTGGATCCTTGAGCAGGTGCTCGGCACACCTCCACCCCCTCCGCCTCCCGGGGCGGACCAGCTTCCAGGCGCGAAGGATCAGGCGCCGAAGTCCATCCGCGAGCAGCTCGAACTTCACCGGAAGAATCCCGACTGCGCATCCTGCCATGCTTTGCTCGATCCCCTCGGCTTTGCCCTCGAGAACTTCGATGGGGTGGGTGTGCATCGCTACTCCGAAGACAGCGTGCCGATCGACGCCAGCGGCGAGCTGATCGACGGGACCAAGTTCAAGGGCCTCAAGGAACTGAAGAAAGCCCTCGGCAGTAGGAAGGAGCAGTTCACACGGGCATTTGCCGAGAAGCTTTTAACCTATGCACTCGGCCGCGGCATGAGGCTTGCCGACAACTGCATTATCGACGATGTATCCGAGGCGGCGACCAAGAACGAGTATCGCCCGAAGACCATGATTCACGCCATCGTCCAGTCGGACGCTTTCCGAAAACAGGGAACCTAATGAGCCAACCGAAAATCAACCGAAGAACCGTTCTCCGCGGCATGGGCTGCGCGATCGGGCTGCCATTTCTGGAGGCCATGGCCCCGCTGAGTGCGATGGCGCAGTCGGTGAAGGCGCAGCCGGTGCGAATGGCGTTCATGTTCGTGCCCAACGGCATCTCCATGCCGCAATGGACTCCGGCGGCTCCCGGTGCCCTCGGGCAGCTTGGCGCGGTGCTCGAACCCTTGAACCCA
>JBKJIP010000139.1:0-5823 GCA_046598515.1 Fimbriimonadaceae bacterium
CCAGATTCACCCGTAAGGTTGAATCGAACAGCTTCTCCGCCGGAAGGGCGGAGGAGCGTCAGGCCTCGCTCTTGCAAGAGGGCGGGGCTTTCTTAGTCACGAGTGGCGAGGATTGAGTTGGCGGTGCTTCCAGAAGTCAAAGAGATATGCGTTTAAGGTGGAGGGGGAAAGGCGAGAGACGGGCATCCTCGCCCCACATGGGTTCTAATGGTTTCACGTTCACTCATCACTCTAACTCGGCCAAAATGAGTCTTGTCCAACCAACTCATTCTCTCCAAGAAAGTAGCGATTCTCGGCTACGGAAACCAGGGGCGGGCTCAGGCTCTTAACTTGCGTGACAGCGGTGTCCGCGTCTTAATCGGCCAGCGGCAGGGGAAGGGATTCGAGCGAGCGGTCGAGGACGGGTTCTCCCCGACATCCATCGCAATTGCTGTGATGGAGTCGGACGTCATGATGCTGACCCTGCCCGACGAGCTGATGGGGCGGATCTATCGCGACGAGATTCGTGACCATTTGAAAGCCGGCCAAACGATGCTGTTCTCGCACGGGTTTGCCATCCACTACGAGCAAATCGTGCCTCCCGACTTTGTAGACGTCGCCCTTGTTTCCCCGAAGGGACAAGCAGCCGGCGTGCGGGGAATGTTTGAGCAGGGAAGCGGGGTGCCTGCCCTTGTCGGGGTTCACCAAGGAGACGCCCACCCAATCGCGATGAGCTATGCCTGGGCCTGCGGCTACACGCGGAGCTTGATCGTCGAAACGACCTTTAAGGAGGAAACGGAGACAGATCTTTTTGGCGAGCAAGCTGTTTTGTGTGGAGGGATGATCGAGATCATCAAGGCGGGGTTCGAGACGCTCGTCGAGGCGGGCTATTCGGAAGAGGCGGCCTACTTTGAGTGTGTGCACGAGACGAAGCTGATCATCGACCTTTTGGTGGCGAAGGGTCTCGGTGAGATGCGAGCGGCGATCAGTGATACGGCGGAGTTTGGGGGCTATTTGGCGGGTCCGCGCCTGGTGACAGACAAGACACGTCAGGAAATGCGAGACATCTTGAGCGCCATCCAGACGGGCGAATTCGCCGGGCGGTGGGTCGCCGAAGCAAGCCTCGGGAAGAAGAATATGCTCAAGGATAGGGAGGCAGAGGCAAACTCCGGCCTTGATCGGGCCGGGAATCGTATCCGGGCTCACATCGCCAAGGATTGACATAATCGTCCCATGGAGATTGAGATTCGCGGGGCAACAGCCCATGACGCGGTAAGGATCGCCTCGATCTACGCACCGTACGTCGAACACACCGCGATCTCTTTCGAAGAAACCCCGCCGACGGCGGATGAAATGGCCGAACGGATCATCAAATCCTCAGCAACTCACCCGTGGCTCGTCGCCGTCCTCGACGGCGTGGTGCGCGGCTACGCTTATGCCGGATTTCATCGGCCGAGGCCGGCGTATCGCTGGTCGGCCGAGGTCACCGTCTACGTTGAGGAAGGGTTTCAGGGACTTGGTATCGGCAAAGCTCTCTATCGAGAACTTTTCCTCGAACTTTCCCAGCGAGGTTTCGTCACATTATTTGCGGGGATCGCACTGCCCAATCCGGGGAGCGAGCGACTCCATGAAGCGTTGGGGTTTGAGCGAATCGGGGTTTTCCCCGGCATTGGCTACAAGCTCGGCAAATGGCACGATGTCGCATGGTACTTCTACCATCTATGCGACCCGACCGAGCCCCCGACTGACCCCTTTTCAGACTCATGAAAGAGGTGTTCACAAAAATTGCAACATTTTTTGGAACACGAGTGGATATACATCGTCTACACCTCCATAAGTCCTGCCGAAGGGTGCTCAAAGGGCAGATTGCTCTTCCTATCGACGGACTGATGAGACCAGTGAGTCTCGGGGGATATGAATGAAAACAACTCGAACACTCGTCGCTCTGTCGACCCTACTCGCCATCGGCGCCGCCAACGCCCAGACCCCGATCCCGGTGCCCTTCGCGCCCACCATCGGTGAGACCTTCAACGCCATCCCGCTCGGCCCGCACGTGAGCTTTATCGGCTTCGCCGGCCAGGGCCAGTTCTCGCGCATCGGACTCGGCGGATTCCTCAGAGTCAACAACCTGCCGCTGCTCGCTCCGATCTCCGGAAGGGACATGTTCGGACAAAACGTCAACGTCCGAATCCGCTATCAGCATCCTTGGAAGCAATGGGGCGGACATTTCCGCGTTCCCAATCTCGGCGTCGGCGTGACCGCCATGGGCGTCCGTTTCTTCCGCGCCGGCCTTCCCGTCGGAGTCGGTGTCTTCGCACCGATCAACAATGCCGCATGGCAATGGCGCGGCTGGGATCTTGGCGCACTCGGCGGCTATGACGAAGTCCGCATCTATGGGAACGCGGCCGTGCCCGGATTTGTCGGCATGGAGAACATTCGCGTTCGCTAGCGTTGACGATTTCCCTCCTGAAAGAGCTCGACGAAGAGAACCCTGCGGGAGGGCATTCAACAAATGAGGCCAACGAGCCTCGGGGGATATGCAATGAAACTCACACGAACACTCGTCGCGACCGCGACCCTTTTCGCCATCGGCGCCGCAAACGCCCAAGTCTTCATCCCAGCTCCCTTCCTGCCGACCATCGGCGAGAGCTTCAACTTTATTCCGCTCGGCAGCTATCCGAACTTCATCGGATTCGCCGGTCAAGGCGCCTTCAACCGAATCGGCACCGGCGGACTACTCCTCGTGAATAACGGGCCCATGCTGCCCCCGATCGGCGGCAATGATATGTTCGGCCGCGGCGTCAACGTCCAGATTCGCTATCGCCGAGTCTGGAAGCAATGGGGCGGCCACTTCCGCGTCCCGAATGCGGGTATCGCGGTTACCGCCATGGGAGTCCGCTTCTTCCGAGCCGGCCTTCCGGTAGGAGTTGGCGTCAACGCGCCCATCAACAATGTCATCTGGCAGTGGCGCGGCTGGGACCTCGGCGCGCTCGGTGGATATGACGAAGTCCGCATCTACGGAAACGTGCCCGCCAGCCCGGGCTATGTTGGGATGGAGAATCTGCGGAGCCGGTAGCTTCGCTTTTCGTAAATCGTAAGTGGTAAATCGTAAATCGACGGACTGGGTTTCATCTGGTTGTTGATTTACGATTTATTGCTACACAAGCGGCAAAGGTAATATTTGTGCCCGAGGGCCGATCATTTAACGTAACTCGACAAAACCAGCCCCGTCCGTCGATTTACGATTTACAATTTACGATTTACCGCGCATCCAGACGACTTTTGCATTTGCCTCTACGGTCAATGATTTACCAGCTAAGCCACCAGTGCAATCGCCTTCCCCGCTTCCTTGCCGGACACAGCGCCGCCTTCCATGTAACCTTGGTAGTCGAAGCTCGTATGCTCGCCGGCGAAGTACATGTTGCCGACCGGCTGCGCCGAGCCTGAATACGCAGTGTATTGGCCGACGGTAAAGCTCGTGTAGCTGCCCTTCGACCACTCGTAAGTTGGCCATGCAAAGCGCAAGATTCGTTCGTTGTCGAATGTGCTCGCTCCCGGGAAGATTTGATTCAGCAGCGGCATGGCGAGATTCTTCTGATGCTGAGCGGACCCCTGCGCGACATCCAAGCCCTCTTGACCGCCCGTGTACAGCGTAAGGCTCCCCTTTTGTCCCGGTTGAAGCTGCGAGCTATCCCAGCCCGACTGCAAAGCGAGGTCGGTGAAGTACAGGCCGTTATAGTCGTTGTCCCGCCAGTAGCGGCGATCAAAGCCAAGAACGAGCTTGCTATTCGTTCCGTAGCCGCACTCGTCGATGAAGTTGCTAAGAACGGTAGGAAGCGGGACCTGAATGTCTACTTCACGGAGCAACGAGAACGGCAAGGTGAGCAAAAGGAAGTCGGTCTCGACATCCTTCAAAGCGCCATTCGGCTTGCGGAAAGTCAACCGGTAGCCAGCCCCATTCGGGCGAACGGCGATGAGTTTGTGGCCCAATTCGACCGGATTCCCAAGGTCACACGCGATCGCGCTTGTGATCTGGTCATTGCCCCCTTCGACTTTGTAGCGCTGGTCACTCACTCCGAACTCTTGAAATCCCTGGTTTGTCTTCGTCCCAATCAAGAACACCAAGTTGAGAGCAGACTGAACGCTGGTCTCTCCACCGTACTCGGTCAAGTAAGCAACATCGAGGAGCTCGCGGATGAAACCGGAAGCGCCGACGTTCACCAGATACTGCGATAGCGGCGTGTTATCGATGTCGAACGCGAGCTGGTTGTAGCTCGTGTAATCGTCGAAGATCACGTTGTCTTGATCATCCGCGATCACCTGGGCGATCGGCTTGAAGGCGTTGATGACCTGTTGCTCGGTCTTGTGCTGACCATTGAAGTAGAAAGCCTTCTCGAGTCCCTGTTCACTGGGCGCTTCGACATCCAACAGATTAAAATTGAACCGCTGGGCGAGGCGACGCATTTCTTTGTGACCGCTGTCGATGAACTCCCCGCCGATCTCCGTTGTGAGCTGCGATCCCATCACGCCCCGTGCCGTCCAGATACGACCGCCGACGCGATTCGATCCTTCATAGATTGTGGACTGAAGCCCGGACCGCTGGAGATACCAAGCGGCGTTCAAACCGGCGATTCCCGCCCCGACGATGGTGATCTTCGGTTGGCTCGCGGCCATTGCTTTTACGGGAAGGGCAGATAGGGCCAGGGCTCCCAAGCCCGCGGCGCCGCCCCGAAGAACATTGCGCCGGCTGATGCCCTTCTCCTCTTGGTTCTGTCGATGGGCCTCATTCAAGAGGCGCGAAACTTCACGAAAAAGCGGAGTGCGTCCAGCCATAGACATTCAGGATAGGCATTTTCACATTTCTTGTCAAGGGCATTTCTGCCAGGTCATAAGGGGTCTTAGGCGACAAAGGGGACCATAGGCATCCCCTCTGGCCCCTAAGACCCCTATGACCCCGAAGCCCCCGCGCTCCAAGTTTTCAATATTTACTGAAAACTCATTTAGGAAACCAACCTTTCTCCTTCCTGGTTTCGTATAGTAGAACAAGATGAGTGTTGGCGATCATTACCCTCTCCTCAGCCAGATCGTGAGTCCCACCGATCTCCACGGCTTGACCGATAAGCAACTAGGGGAGGTGGCGGATGAGGTTCGCCGCGCCATTCTCGAGCAGGTCAGCCAAACGGGCGGGCACTTCTCCTCCAACCTCGGAACCGTCGAGTTGGCCGTCGCCCTCTATGCGACCCACTCGATCCCGCCCGACAAGGTTGTCTGGGATACGGGCCATCAGGCCTATGCCCACAAGCTTTTGACGGGTCGACTCGAAAGATTTCCCACTCTGCGCAAACATAAGGGTATCTCCGGGTTTCTCCGCCGCGAAGAGCATGAGCTCGACGTCTTCGGCGCTGGCCATGCCGGCACCGCCATCTCCGCCGCCCTCGGCTTCGCGGCCGCCCGCGATCAGCTCGGCAACAAGGAGCGCGTCATCGCCATCGCTGGCGACGCCGCGATCGCGAGCGGAATGAGCTGGGAAGCGCTGAACCATGCCGGTGAACTTGGAACGACCATGACCGTCGTGCTGAATGACAACCGCATGTCCATCGCGCCAAACGTCGGTGCCCTGACGAACTACTTCTCCCGCCTTCGAGCCCGCCCTTGGCTTCAAGATATGGCCAAGCGCGCGAAGGACATCGTCGAGAAGATGCCCGATCCCATGGCCAAAGTCGCCGCCGGCCTCCGCCACGGCATCACCCACTACATGGCCCCGAGCGAAACGGGCACGATCTTCGAAGAAATCGGCTGGGAATACATCGGCCCTGTCGATGGCCACGATCTGCCCCTCCTGCT
>JBKJIP010000149.1:0-9401 GCA_046598515.1 Fimbriimonadaceae bacterium
GTGAGCTTGGCATTCTTGAAGTCCGTGATGTCGGGATCGGAGACATCGTTCTCCACGATGACTTCCTCGCCCGGGCTCTCGATATTTCCACCAAGAGTGTTGCCAAGGTCATTGAAGCCCCAAATGAAGCCGGCTTGGTCGCCGCCATAAATGAAGGCTCGACCGCTCGACATCGTCGCCAGAATCGGCGAACCAACCGGGTTATAACCCCAGGCGAGTTTGCGGCCAACAACGTTCTGGCTCGGGAATCCGGCTCCGCTTTTCGCGAAGAGGCCGGCAAAGCGGCCATCCGCGGTAGGAACCAAAACAATCGGAGCGAAGCTTCGACCGCCGATGTTGTCGAACACGTTCAGTTCAGCAACGGTCAGACCCGCGATCACCGGCGTATTCAGCTCGTCGGTGGTCCAAAGAACGTTGCCCGTTGCCGCGTCGAGACCGGAAATCCAACGGTTGTCGTTCGCGACATAGATCATGTCGGGATCGGTGTTGCTTAGCTGCAGCGTCGTCGCCGTCGCCGGAGTGGAGATGAATCCATCCGCGTTGACGAACGTGCCGCCGCCCCAAAGAGTCGTGCCGTTGAACTGCCAGTTAACCGCGCCGGTATCGGCGTTCAGGGAGAAGAACCGGCCGCGATCATCGTTGCTCGCAATGTCGGTTCCGAAGAAGACTGCGTTATTGAAGAAGACCGGCGTGGAGCGGATCGCACCAAGCGTCGGAGCGTTCAGGGCCGGGTAGGTCCAGCGAACGTTCGTGGTCTTATTCGTAACGACGGCCGGCATCGCCTCAAGGGCATACATGCGGCCCTGAGGAGCACCGGCGAAGATCGTCGGACCAGCGGCGGTGAGGCCGTAAGTCAGAGAGCCTTGGAACGAACCAAGGTTGCTCTTCACCGCGGCAGCCGGGAAGTCGTTCGGATAAGTCCAAACGCGGCGGGTCGTGCCCGGTACGCGTCGAGTTAGGTCCATATCACCGCGGCCCGCCATCTCGATCGAATAGATTCGACCGTTCTTAGCGGCGACGAAGAGGAAATCCACACCGCCAATGGTCTGAACCAACGCCGTGCTCATGTCGAAGCCCGTCGGCATCTGGGCGACACCGCCGTCCTCGCCGACAACCGCGTTCGGGTCGGTCCATCCTGCGTTGTCGCGATCGGCCGTGCTCGGATAAGTCCAGTAAACGTTAGTCGTTCCGTCGCCGTTGCCGGTGGCATCGAGACAGTAGATCTTGCCGTCTTCCGCCGCAACCAGAATCACCGGCGTCGGGAGAGGTAGACCGCCGTTCGTCGTGACGACGTTCGCAACGGCGTGAACCGGAGTCGAAGTGATCGCCAGATTGGCCGCGCCAATAAACTGGATTGCGTCGGTCAAAACGTCTCGGCCCAAGTCAGCACCGTTCGTGCTCAAGTTCGAGACTTGAACGGTCAGCGGATTACCGCCTGCACTGTCTTGCGTAAAGCGTCGATTGCCTAGTCGCACCCATCCGCCGCCGACCGATTGGTCGACCGTCACGGTCGTCGTGGTTGCGCCCTCGTTGACCAGATAGATCACCTGAGTGGCCAAAACTTCGGTGCCACGGGAACCGGGCATCCAGACTTGAATCTCATAGGTCCCGTCAACTAGGTTCGGCGTGTAAGTCGCATATTGCTCGGTACCCGCCGTGGTCGTGCAGGGAGCCTTCAGATAGTTCGTTCCCCGGAAACCCGGCTCGAGGGTCGAAACGACCCAAGGAGCGACTGAGGTTACACCCGCAGAGTTGTTATCTTGTTGCGTCGTCAGCGTGGAGTCGCTGAGCGGATCGAACTTCCAGACTTCAGCCCCGGTGTTGTAGTCACGTCTTCGTACAAGACCGCGACGAGTCGTAACGCTGTCGTTGTTGACCGTACCAACCAGGAACTCGTTTCGAGCGTCGAAAACGCTGATGGGGCTCACGATGGCCGGATTCAAAGCCGAGACGATCGGAGTCGCCGTGTACTCGCCCGTGGCCGGAACCGCTTTAACGGCGTCGGCATAGACGATCGAGGAGTAAGGCTGATCGTTGTAGGTGTTCAACCACTGAGGACTGCCAACCGGGAACGGAACCGGCGGCAACACGTCACCCGCGTGACCCGACTTACGCGGAACGGTGTTGATCAGCCGAATGCGGATCGGATCGACGCCGTTGTAAGTGAAAAGCTTGTCGGTGGCGAACCCGCCATTGCCGAGTCGTACCCAAGCGGTACCGCCCGCATAGGTGTCGACGACGTCGACATAGCGCTTGGTACCGTCGTAAATGATCTCGTAAACATAGTAGCGCTGCGGATAAATCAGGCCGCCTACGCCATCACCCGTCGGGCCGATGTTGATATAGGCCGAGAGCGCGTAGTTGCGAGGATAGCGTTGGTTCGGAATGTTCGCATCGGTCGGCGGCTCGATAATCCACTCGTGGACGCTGCGTGTATCCGTGCCGTAATACTGGAGCGTCGGATCAGCCGCCGATGGGATCGTCGGGCTATACCGATAAGTCGGCTGCGGCGGCACCGCGTAGCCAGCGGGTGCGGGCAGGATGCCGTACCAGAGCAAGCCACGCAGGGCATTCTCGAAATAGTTGATCTTCTCCCGATTCGAGCGACCCAGCCAGAAGGGCGAGCCGTTGGGTTCATCGGCGCGGATCGTCGGCGTTTCGGGGAGTCCAATATAGGAACCGCCCACTTCGTCGCCCGCCGCCGGAGCAATCCAAGTGCCCGAAGTAATGATCTCCGTGCTCAAGTTATCTCGGACAAGGGTGTATCCGTCGACGTCGTTGATCAGCGGCGCATACCAGGTGAGAAGTCCCCGGCCCGCTGAGTTCAGCGTCACTCCGGAGTTCCGCCCCAGGCGATCGTTGCCTCCGCCCAGGTTTTGATAGTCCTGAGCAGAGCCCAAGGTTGCGGCCATCGCGATCGCGGCCAAACCTACAGTCTTAATCCAGTTGCCTTTCACGGTTTTCTTCCTATTTCCTATTGCCTATCCGCAAACACGGGGCCGATAATTCCGCGTGCATCGCGAACGCCGCCCGGTTTGTTGTTGAGGAGAGCTCGGATGCTGAGCGTCTCGAATCCTAAGTTGGTCTTGCCCCAATCGAATCCATAGCCCGTTCCGCCCGGATCGAAATCGCCATTAATGAGGGCGACCTCGCCGGTGAACCGGACACGCTGGTCGGTCGGGAGATTGCGTCGATAGAAGCCGGTGTAGCCATTGCAGACGAGAACGTCGCCCGATTCGAGCCGCCGTGCGTAAGTCGCCCGGAAGTCGAGGGGGTTGTCCGTCGTTGTCAACGTCGTCCCGATCCTTCGCATCGCCGAATAAGCCTTGCGATCCAACATCCATTCGACGGTCCAAGCGCCGCCACCGGAATCCCCGATTTCGAAAACGCCTTCCGCATCCGTAAACATCACGACGATCTCGGAACCGCCGCCTCCGTTTACGCGGGTGCGTAGCGTGACCGAGTTCAAGTTGCTCATCTTCTTCTCGCGAACGGCCGTGGCCGCCGAGTTGAAGCTCGCCGTCGTGTCGTTGTAGTAAACGTTCGCGCCGATACCTGGGACAGCCACTCGGTTGATAACTTGAGTGTTCGCGCCATCGATGATCACGATGCCGCCGTTCCCTTCATCCGCCTTGCGGTCTGTCGCCGTCGCCGGAGTATCCACGCCAATGTCGGCGCGGGTCGGAAGCAGATTGCCGATTCCAGCCGCGTACACCCAGCGCGAGTTGACACCCGCGTCGATGAACGTTCGCGAGAGGCTCGTGTAAGAGAAGCCCGCTCCCGAAACGGTCGTTGGGCTGTGCCAGTAAAGCACGCCGACTCCGTTCTGACCATTGGCGTCGTTGATGACACCGCCGATCCGGTTGTTCTGATAGCTGTATCGGTCAACCAGCTCGATGAGCCGGTTATTGCCCGAGTCCGCGATAACGAAGTGGACCCAATACTCGACCGGTTGAGCGTTGCTGAATGGGTTCTGCGCCGCTTGCTTGACCGTCGTAAACGTGATCACATCGCGGGGCAGATTCAACTGTGAAGACTCGTTCGCCGAGTATCCGGCGGGCCGGAAGGTCGCGTCGAGCTTGTAGCCGGTAATCGTCCGGATCTCGCGACCGGAGATATCCGTCTTCATCACCTTGTTCGCGCCGGTGTCCACGATCATCACCTGACGATCGCCGACCGAATAAGCGCGAGTCGGTCGGATCAAGGGCGCAACTTCGGCGGCCGTACCGGTGTCTCCGGCGGGGCCACTCTTGGTCGTACCCGTGATCGCCCAGACCGGCGAACCGACTTGGTCAAATCGCATTACGCGGCCTTCATCGGCGACCACGAAGTCCCCGGAGCGGAAGCCCCAGGTTCCTTGATCGGCCCAGGCCACAACCGTGCCGTTTCCACCGACTACGCCATGAGCGCGTCCAGCGAAGCCGCCGCCCGGGATCTTCAACAAGGTCTGCTGAAGCCGAACCCGGTATTCATCGAAACTGGTGATGCCTTGAACAAGCGGCCACTTGACAGCCGGATTGACTTCGATACTCGCGAAGCCGCCCGTGCCGAGAATCTGATACAGCTGCTTGTTCCAAGGTCGATTCGGATCGCTCGATCCGAGGAACTTGTCGTTCGGTGCGATCAAGGTGTCCATCGCATAGACCTGGCCGATCGGCACGAATGTGCCGGCCCCAACCAGAATCGATGCCCAGTCACTCTGACCGGCCGAGTAAAGCGTGCGTCCGCTGGCGAACATCGGTGCTCGACTGTCCGTACCGAGCCAAACCATGTACCACAACATCTGGCTCCAGTTGCCCAATCTGCTCGGTTCGAGCAGCAGGTCGTCCTGATTGTTTCGTCTCAGAATGATCGGCTGGCTGGTGCTTAGAACGTTGGTGAGAGGTCCGCGGCCCGTGGCACTCAGATTATCGATCCGAAGGGTGCCCGCATCGCCGCGCTCGTCCTCATAGGTGTATTGACCCGGCTGAAGAACGCTGAAGATGTCTGGGCGTCCGCCCGGAGCGTAATCGGAGCGCGCAAGATCAGGCTGCAGAATCGAGAAGCCATTGGCGAGATTACCGACTTCCACACGAAGCGTTTCGGGCTCGGCTCGGAACGCCATCGTGAAGCTGTAAGGCACCCGCGCAAAGATCAGATTCTTATTGCCTTGACCCGTTATGAAGACGACGCCGTTGCTGATAACGGGGCCGCTCATGAACGTTTGCTGCTCCATGCGACCGGCCAAGATGCCCGGCGCATAGTTCAGGATCGGATCCGTGTTCTGCAGGGTTTCCGGATAGTTGATGTCGTTGGCTTGGTTCGTCGTGATAACGTGCTGCTGATAGAGGTCGAAGCGGTTGAGAACTCGGAAGTTGCCGCGTCCTTCTTCCTTCAGCGCGTAGTAAGTGCCGCCCGACTTGGTCGCCGGTGCTTGGCTACTGACGACGACGTGTACCGTACCCTTGGGGGAAAGGGCGACTCCGTGAACGACGCGTCGCAAACGGTCTGTATCATCCGGGAAGTTGATCGAACTTCGGACCGTCAGAGCCGAGAGACCGGGCACGCCCGTGCCGTAGTCGATCGTGTAATCGATGCGTACACCGTAGCCGACGGGGAAGGCCGGCGCCGCTCCCTTCTTGATGAAGGTGAGAACGCCGTTGCTTTCCGAATAAGCGCCGGTGAAGGTCTGATCCATTTCGAGTGCCGAATACGGATCGCCGTTCGGCTTGACGATCGACAGGCGAACGCCGAGACCCAAGTCATCAGTTGCCGTCGTCGGCTTGTAGATCGTAAGACCTTGACTGTTCGCTCGGGTGAAGACCTGAAGCGTGGCCGGGGTGTCCTGAAGGTTCGGCGGTCGTTCGCCTTTGGTGGCGAGCCACACGCTGGCGAGGCCGGCCGTGGCTTGAGGGCCTCCCGCAGGATTCGGTCGGAACGGAACATAAACAACTTTGTCCACGCCGCCCGAGTTATCCGCGATCGGAATGTAGCCCACCGTCGGAGAGAAGCTGGTGTCACCGATAGCGCTGCTCGCGGCGGAGCCGCCGACAGACCAGCCGGTGCCGTTTGTCGTAACCTGCCGCCCGGTCGCCGGATTGGCCACCCAAACGCGGCCGGATCGCGAAAGACCGTTGTTCTGCGTGTCCGCCATGACCAGGTAACCCTCGCTAAACGAAGGAGCGTAAGGACCGCCGTCCATCTGGCCGAAATCGTAATCCGCACCACCCGTGTCCGGGTTGATGCTGTAAATCGGGGTTGCCGCCGGTAGGGCTTGGAGATTGCCCGCCGGGGAGAACGGGAAGGCCTCGAACGCATGGATCGAGCCGGCCGAATCCGTCACGACGATCTGATCCAACGGAATACCCGTTGAAGCGTTGGGAACTTCGATGCCGATCGGTGCCGACAGCGGACCCGCCATGCCTTGCGAGCTCCAAATCAAGTCGTAGCTTGCACCGCGAGCGAAATCGCGAATTCCATCGTCCGGATCACCGTCGCCGTCGATGTCCTTCTTGGGATCGACGTCGTAAACCAAAATCTGGCTATCAGTCGCCACCGCGAGAAGGCCCTTGAAGATCGCCGACGGCCGGTAGCCGTTAGGCGAAGAGGGCGTCAGCGAGTTTGTTACGTCCGCAAAATCCTGAAGCATAGGGGCACCCATGTCGCCGGGGCCCGAAGAACCAGCCTTTCGCGGGCCGCGGAGCGTTCCGCCATATCCCGAGTTCAAGCTGAGAATATTGAGCGCAAGTTTGGCCGCCGCGTCCGCCGATCGGTCGCCGGCGTTCGTACCGGCAACAGCGCCGTTGTTCGGCACGTAGCCGCCACTGCCGTTCGGTAGCTGGTTTAGCGTCCTCGCCACTGCCTTGGTGGTCACGACGATGAAGCCGTCACCCATCTGAGCGGAGGAAACGTAAGCGCCCTTATTGTCGACCGCAACCGAAGTGAAGCGAAGCGTGTCGATCTGAAGGGGCTCGGCAATCGAGTTGAGAGCCGGGAAGCCCGCGGCACCCAAGCTGCTGGGCGCTTGACTGACATTAAAGTCGGATTGCATCGCAAGCAGATCGGCATCTGTAATCGCGGCCGGATAGGTGAGCAGCGGGTTCAAGTAGTCGGCGTAAGTGCCCGCGCCCGAGACGACACCCGTTGTTGCGATTGGGAAAGGTAGTCCGTTATAAGCGTCGAAAGTCGTAAGGCTCGAAACATCAACCCACAATACGCCGCCCTTCTCAACGAACCGACGAAGCTTTTCTCTCTCGCCCGGGTTCAGCGAGACGAAGCCCTGCGAAGCCAGCAGGAGAACATCTAGGCGACCCAGTTGCTCGTCGGTCGCGGTCGAAAGCCGCAACTCCCAGTAGGGGGCGTGACGCTTGTTCGTCAGTGTGCCCGGCGCCGGAGCGGTCCCGGGCGCAAGGGTATTCCACCGAGCGGTAATCGCCGCCGTGAACTGAGAATCCTTGTTGGGATTCACGAAATCATAGCCGGCGGGCTTAATACGCGTGTTGCTATCGAGATTGAACCAAACATGGGGCGTCAGGTTCGACGGCTCCCCACTAGTCTGGTCACTCTCGATTAAAACGGTCGCGACGTTCACCGTCGTCGTCCGCTTCGCGTAGTTTTGCCCCAGCGTAACAGACGCTAGGGCTAAGCTTGACAAACATAGTAGGATGCGATTCATTTACGGATTCACCTCACCGTAGTAGGCGAGAGTCGGGCTTACGGGGAGCCTTGGCATTGGCGCGAGCGCATAGTCAATAAATACGCCCGGCGAGGGGTTCGACCGCTGGAACCGCACATAAGAATCGGGAGCGTCCACGTATCCTGTGATGCGGCCCGTAGCGAAAACGGGGTCTTGAATGATCGTCATGTTGGGCACCCAATCGTTCGCTCCCGGGCCAACGATGTTGTAACCGGTCGGAACGTGGGCGCTCGGGATCAGTTCGCCGCTCGAGCCATGCTCGCGCGGGATCCATCCCCACTTCTTCGCCCACTCGGCCTGAACGGCCGTCGGAGGCGTTTTGTTCTGAGTAACCGAACCGTACACCGTGACGCGAACGTCGAGCGGCTCGCCGTAGAACGGCGTCTGCGGCGAGTTGCCGAAGAGCGCTTGACGCTGAGCGTTTCGCGCGGCGAAAGTGCCACCGAGGGAAACCCATCCGGCGCGGGTGTCGTTCGGGTTCGGGTTGAACCATCGGCCGGGGATCGTGAAGAACGAGCCCTGCTCGGCATAGATGCCCGCCTCGATTCGAATATCGTGCGGCACGATGGCCGACTTCGTGAAGATCGTATCGTTGGTCGCGCCACCGCCGACGTTCGTCGTGCTAATAGTCAGATCGTTGAGCTGATGGCCGACGAAGATGTTGTACAGACCTTCTCGGGCCGCCTCGTTCGCCGTGATCGTGTATCCGGCGAAGGTTGCCGAAGCCGGTCGGATAAGGGTGAAGTCCTTCGTCTCGCGGCGCGGATAGCGCTGCCAAGGCTGCGAGCCATAACCCTTGATCGGACCCCAGGTGCCAAGCGTGAACGGCGGCACCGCCGAGTTGTCGGCGTCCATTTCGAAGTTGTAAGCCGGAGTTCCGGCACCGAAGTTGACGTTCGCGGCGATGAAGGCGTTCGGCGCGGGGCCGTCGTCCATCGTCGCCGTCATCAGCAGCTTCGTATCGATCGCATTATTCGTGGCGGGGTCAATGTAGCCGAGCGCGTACGGGAGCCAAGTCTGCGGGTTGTTCTCCGTCACGGCGGGAAGGCCCGTGACGTTGTCAAATCGCAGCATGTACTCGCTGAGGAGGCTTATAGAACCACCTGCAGCGCGAAGACGAACCGAGTTACCGGCAAGCGGATCGTTGGTCTCGTTGACCTCTTCCAGAGCCGAACCCGTCGCCGGGCCGAAGAACATCGTCGTGTTCGTGACGACATAGTCCTTGGCCATCAGCATGAGCGTCGAAGCCGAAGGGCGAGAAAGTCGATTTCCCGCGGCGTCTACGACGTTGCCTTTGGTGATGCTGCCCTCGATGTAGATGTTCGCCATCGAAATCAGCGTCATCTGAACGTCGGTGGGGATCGTTCCTCGAACGCGAACATTGCCTTCGAAGTAAACCAAACCGTTAAACGGCACGCCGTTCGTCCATGTCGGATTCGCCGCACCGATGTCGGCCGTATTCGTCAGTTGGTTAATGATGTAGGGCGGCTGAGGACCAGCACCGTCAGGGTCGCCACCGATGCGGTATCGCATCGAGGTCTGGCCGGAGTCGCTGCCGTCTTGCCGTCGCCAGGTTCGCTGGTTCGCAGGAGCTCGGCCGTCGCGAGTTATCACGAAGCCATCCCACGTCAAGCGCATCGTTGCGCCGATCGGAATGTAGAACTGGCCTTGCCAACCGCTTCCGGGCTGACCGTTGTTCGGATTCAGCCAATCGTAAATGAGCGAC
>JBKJIP010000321.1:0-3174 GCA_046598515.1 Fimbriimonadaceae bacterium
CGAGGGCTGGTACGACGTCAGCTCGGAATCGTTCGTGCGCGAGAGCGACTTGGTCGACGGTAAGAGCCCGGACGGCAATGAGGTCCGGCGGATTTCGGAAGAAAACTACTTCTTCCGGCTGTCCGCGTTTGGCGATCAACTCTTGGCCCACATCGAATCGAATCCGACTTTCTTGCTGCCGGAGTCGCGCAAGAACGAAGTCGTCAGCTTTATCAAAGGTGGCCTGCGGGATATGTGCATTACCCGCCAGAACACCGGCTGGGGCATTCCTGTCCCGGGGGACGACTCGAAGGTCATATACGTCTGGTTCGATGCGCTCATCAACTATCTGTCCGCCACCGGATGGCCGAATGAGGGTTGGGAGACGCTCTGGCCGGCGGATGTGCATTGGATGGCGAAGGAAATCTTCACCCGTTTCCACGCCACCCTCTGGCCCGCGATGTTGATGGGGGCGGAACTGCCGCTGCCCAAGACCGTCATCGCGCACGGCTGGTTCACTTTTGGCGGCGAGAAGATTTCGAAGTCCAAGGGCGGGGGGCTCATATCCCCGAAGGAACTCTGCGACCACATGGTCGAGGTTTCCGGCTGCTCGCCGGAGCTTTCGATCGATGTGCTGCGCTACTCCTTGGCCGCGCTGCTGCCCTACGAGGGAGACACGAACTATAGCTATGAGGAGGTCGAGCGACGGTACAACAGCGACCTTGCGAACGACCTTGGCAACGGGCTGAATCGATCGCTTTCGATGGCCCATAAGTTCGTGAATGGCGAAATGCCGTCCGAGGCCCGCGAAGAAGAAGTATCGATCGAGATCGCCCGCGCCAAGGCGGCGTATGAGCTTAACATTCAGGATTTTCGCTGGGACAAGGCGGTCGACACCGCGATCTCCGTGATCCGGTTCTTGAACAAGTACATCGACACCCGCGCCCCGTGGGCCCTGGCCAAAGCGGGCGACCCGTCTTTGCCCGCGGTCATCAGCGGCATGCTCCATTGTCTCCGCGCCGCGGAAGGATTTGTGCGGCCGATCATGCCGACGGCGGCCGACGCCATCGCGGCTCAACTTGGCGTCTCGCCCCTGACGGATTGGAACGCCGTGGGCGATCCCGCTAGTCTTCCCGCGGGAACGAAGCTCAGCCTGCCCCAGCCGATGTTCCCGCGCATCGATCTTAAGAAGGACGCTCCCGCGCCAAAACCCGAGAAACCGAAACCTATGTCTGAACCTGTAGCACCCGCCGCCCCGGCTCCCGCCCCTGAACTGATTGCCATCGATGATTTCGCCAAGATCCAGCTCCGCGTGGCGCGGGTCCTGGAGGCGGAGGAAATCGAGGGAAGCGACAAGCTGCTCAAGCTCCAAGTCGTGATCGGTGACGAGCGCCGCCAGATTGTGGCGGGCATCAAGGCGAATTACGCGCCGATCGACCTCGTCGGTCGTCAGGTCGTGGTCGTCTACAACCTCAAGCCCGCGAAGCTGCGGGGCGTCGAGAGTCAAGGCATGCTTTTGGCGGCGGTGGACGAGAACAACGGGGCTATCTTGCTGACGCCGGAGAAAGAAGCGCCCGAGGGTGCGAAGGTTCGCTAGATCCTACTTGGTAGCTGGTCGGCATGCCACACGAGGGCGTGTGGCATGAACGACTCTACTCGTAGCCAGGCCGGCTCGCGATTACCGTATCGTTGATGCGAGCCAGATCGGCGGCATTCATGTCGCCGATCGAATCCAGCCTTGCGACCAAAGCTGTTACATCGGCTCCGTCCGGGAATGCGATGGCCCCGAGCATGCCCGCCTTGTGGCGCAGGATGTCGCGTAGGTTCGCCGTTGTGTTGCGAGAATGCCCGCCGGGGAACATGACGAAACCGCTGTCGTAGGTCTGCCCGCCCGAAGTGATTGAGATCGACGTGGGGATGCCTTCCGGGTATTTGGCATCGTATTCGGCACCGCCGTGCTTGAAGTCGATCTTCTGCATCAGCGCCCTCGTCTCCGGGTGATAGATCGCGGTGTCGGCGACCTGATAATCGTAGGGCGATAACATGAGCGTCTTCCAGACCTCGTCGTTCGCGCCGCCGCCAGCGGGCAGGGAACCGAGATCGCGGGCTTTGCGGATGAGGGTGGCAACGATGTAGGCCATCGAGTGATCCGCGCTTTGACGCGTCTTCGGGTCCTTCTTCATGGGGTTGCCGATGATTCCGAATGCCGGCTCGTAGGCGGTGATCGAAATCGATTCGATCTCGGCGGTTAAAAGATTCGGGTTGGCGGCCATCAAATCGATCGCGCCTTGGAGGGCGCCGGCCGACTGGTGCTCGTAAAGCCCTAGCTTGAAGTGCATTCCCATCACGGCGAAATCGTCGCCGGAGTGAGACAGGATGAGGTCGAAGGGTGAATCCCCTTGCTCCTTCCATCGCTCCGCGCCCGAGGTCGTGGGCTCGAAGAAGCGCCAGATAGCTTCGGGATTCCGGAAGATGTCTTTGGGGCCGACGAAGCCATTCATGGCGCGTTTCATGCTGAGGATCGCGGCCTCGGTCGAGATCGCCGCGCTCGCGCCTTTGGAGTCGCTGAGCTGCTTGCCGGCGCGGATCGCTCGCCATGGAATGTAGTGGGCGACGAACATGCCGATAGCCGATTCGATCTGCTCGGCGGTAGCCCCCATGAGCGCGCCGTAAACGGCGGCGGAGCCTATCGCGCCGTGGACCACGTGGTCGATCTTGTAGGTCTTAAGTGAGAAGACTTCGGCCAAGCGACCGCGGATCTCGTCGAGGAGAACCATCGCCTTTAGCGCGGTCGCGCCATCAAGACCCTTCTGCTGGCAGGCGGCGATGACGACGGGATAGAAGTCGTTATGACCGAACTCACCGGCGGTGTGGCCATGCTCGGGACGGTATCCGAAGTTCGTGCCGTTCGAGTCCCATTCGCGGACGGCGGACGAATTCGCCACGATCGCCTTTTCGGCTTTGACTTTTGTGGTTGCGCCGAAGACGGTCGCGCCTTTCTCATCGGCGTATTCAAGCGCTTCTTGGCGGAGAATGGTCGGCGCGTTTGTTTGCAGGGCAAGAGCAGAAAGGCCACAGAGCACGGCGTCGGTGTGGAACATCCTCACTCGCTCGATAACGGCGGCAGAGGGTCCCGGTCCGAGGCTTCCGCTCATGAAGTCGATGGCGAATTGTCCTATGCCGAGGGCCTGATTC
>JBKJIP010000280.1:0-4145 GCA_046598515.1 Fimbriimonadaceae bacterium
GGCGGCCCACGCGCCGCCCCAATTTCTAACGCTCTTAGATCAGCCCTCGATTGAACCTCGAGTCATCTTTGTGGCACCTTTGGATCAGCTCATGTGGGACCGAAAAATGATCGCTCAGCTATTCGGCTTCGACTACTCCTGGGAGATTTACACGCCGGAGGCGAAGCGGCGATGGGGGTACTACGTGCTTCCCGTCCTCTACGGCGACGACCTCGTCGCCAGGATCGAGTTCTACTGCCGCGGTGGAGTTCTGGAAGTGCGTCAGTGGCATTTTGAGGCAGTCGAGCCCGGATCAGGCTTCCTCGAAGATTTGCAGCGAGCGGTTCGAGATTTCGCCGCCTATTGCTCGGCGACGAAAATCACCGTCGCGCCCCACATCGATCGGCGGATTAGAGATCTGTTGAAGAAGACTCTATAGCTTCGATTGATTGATTCGCGTCGGCCCCTGAGGGCGCGGCTTGTATCGTCCCCGCGGTTCCCGCCGTCTCCGCGAAGGACAAACAATGCCAGCGAGGAGATCTTCCTCGGAACGTGGGCGCGTCGTCCCCGTTAGGGGACATACAATGCCTGGCCAGGGGATTGAGCGAAGCGTTTCCCCTGGAAGGAGATGCAGCTCAGCAAAGGCGAAGATGGAGCCGCAAAGGAGGGAGGCGTAGCCGTACGACGTGCGACTCCATCTTCGCCGGAAGCGGGGGAACGCGGGGACGATGCAACCCGCGCCCTCACCTCAAAGGTCTACTTTTGCGCCCTCGGCAGGAACGAGACCATGGGGTTCTTCTCCTGCAGCCACCGTAACGACCAGTCGTTCGAAATCAGCACGGCCGGGTGGCCGGCGATGTCTTCGACCAGCCGCGTCCCGTGCCATGTGTGCGCTTCGCGCTCGCTCTCCCCGCCCCCTATCCATCGAATAACTTCAAAGGAGAGGAGCTCGATCGCCGTCTTCACCCCGTACTCCGCCATAAGCCGATGCTGGACGACTTCGAACTGCAGGCGGCCGACGGCACCCAAGATCGGGTCGTTGCTGTGGGTTTTTCGGTCGAGAAAGAGGTCGACGAGGCCCTCTTCGCAGAGCTGCCGGATTCCCTTGTCGAAGTGCTTGAACCGACCCACATCGAGATTTCGGATCACGGCGAAGGTCTCCGGCTGGAACGGCGGTACTTCTTCGAAGCTCGCCATCGGCTCGGCGCAGAGGGTGTCCCCCAAGCGGAACGCACCGGGGTTTGTGAGACCGACGATATCGCCGGGAAAAGCCTCCTCCACCGTTTCGCGGTCCTCCGCGAAAAGTCTTTGAGGGCGGGTGAGGCGCAGGCTCTTGCTCGTACGGAGGTGCGTGACCTCCATATCCTTCTCGAACTTGCCGCTGACCACGCGCATGAACGCGATCCGGTCGCGATGCTTGGGATCCATGTTCGCCTGGATCTTGAAGACAAACCCGCTGAAGGGGTCGGACGCCTCGATCAACTCGCCGCCCGCCTTTCGCGGTGCGGGGGGCGGCGCTAACTTTAGGAATCGACGCAAGAATAACTCGACACCGAAGTTCGTCAGCGCGGAGCCGAAGAATACGGGCGTCATCGTGCCCGCCAAGACCTTCTCGACATCCAGTGACTCGCCCGCCACATCGAGGAGCTCGCGATCATCCAGCAGTTCCTTGTATAGATCATCGCCGATGATCTCCTTCGTGCGCGGGTCGCTGACATCGAGCACTTCGAGGCCGGCCTTCGTCGCGCCGTGGCTAACTCGCTCAAAAAGGTGAATCAAGCCCGACTCTCGGTCCAAGACGCCCTTAAAATCTCTTCCCTGCCCGATCGGCCAGTTGACGGGCACGCTCATGATGCCCAAGGTGTCTTCCACCTCCGTGAGTAGCGCCAGCGGGCCCTTGCCCGGATGATCCATTTTGTTTACGAAGGTAAAGATGGGAATCCCGCGCTCACGGCAAACGGCGAACAGCTTCTTCGTCTGGGTTTCGACGCCCTTCGCATTGTCGATGAGCATGACCGCGCAATCGGCAGCGGTTAGCGTTCGATAAGTGTCCGCGCTGAAATCATCGTGTCCCGGGGTGTCCAGCAGGTTCAGGACGAGTCCCTCATATTCGAACTGCAGCACGGTCGATGTAATGGAAATCCCGCGCTGCTTTTCGAGCTCCATCCAGTCCGAAGTGGCACTCCGTTGCCGACGACGCTCCTTGACCGACCCCGCAAGCTGAATCGCGCCTCCGTAGAGCAGGAGCTTTTCGGTCAAAGTTGTCTTGCCCGCGTCGGGGTGAGAGATGATGGCGAACGTGCGCCGCCGTGCGGCTTCTTGCTCGATCAAACTCATCAGTTGGCCCTCGCTTCGGGCACGGCGGACTTAGGCAGCATATCGGTCATTGCAGGGTTGTTTGGACCTCCAGAAAGGGCATCCGACGAGGATCTGGAGACCCTAAGAGGATACCTTCGCGAGTGATTCGGTTCCCGGCATGTAGAATCCCTGTCTAGAGAGATGAAGTGGTTCCCCCGCGAAGTCCGTCTGCCCCTCACGATCCTGTTTGGATCGGGTCTCATCCACATGATCAGCTTTTCTCTCCTATTCCTCGACTTTCTGGGAACGCCGCCCACCGTCGCACGTATCGCGAGCGTTGCAAACGTGCTATCCATACCGTTGATGCTGATCGGTTTTGTTTGGACTTTCCTTGGGATGCGGAAGTTGGTGAAGAAACTGGAGCAGGGCGAGCCGCAGAGTTCGCTCACCGCGGAAGTTGCTGAAGAAGGCGGCCGGGCGTGATGCCGAAGCGTTTCCGGAACGAGTGGACGAAGCCGCTCGCCGTGGCGAAGCCGGCCTCCATCGCGGCTTCCTGAACGGTCGAACCGGTGGAAAGCGCGCGTAAGCCTATGACGGCCCTTGCCTGCCGGCTCCACTGCCCCATGCTCAGACCCGTCTCGCGGAGGATGTGGCGCTCCAGGGTCCGGCGCGACCAATAGCATTGCGGCGGCTCCGAGGGGTTGTTCATGAACTGCGAGGCCCATTCTCGGACCCAGTCCGTGCTCGGCAAGACGATTTCGGTTGGGATGGCCGCGGCCCGCTCAAGCTCGGTTCGCAGGATCAGAGCCAAAGCCTGATGGAGGGGATTGCCTGACAAAAGCGGCCCAGATCGGCAGCTTTCGACGATGACTTCCCGCAGCAGCGGCGAAACCTCGACCGTCCCGCTGGGTCTGTCCATTCCCTTGGACGGGGCGAAGTAAAGCGTGCGAACTTTCGCCTTCCCCAGCGTTGCCGCCTTGTGCGACTCCCCGGCTGGAACCCAGAGCGCCCGGTTGGCGGGCAGGACCCAGAGGCGATCGCGCGATTCGACCTGCAGCGTCCCCTCCGCCGTGTAAACCAGCTTCGGCCACTCGCTAACTGGCCAGAGGATGGCCTCCGATCGGTGGTGATCGAGCGCCCAGAACCGGACGAGGACTCCATGATCGACTGGCTGGCGTATTCTCGACATATTTTGTCAAGTATGCGCAATCATGACAGGCGAGCGGTCCTGTAGCATCTTGCCATGTCCAACACCCTCTCCCACTTCGCGATCAACGTCGAGGACTGCGACCGCGCGATCGCCTTCTACGGCAACGTTTTCGGATGGCAGTTCACGCCCTGGGGTCCTCCCGGATTCCACATGACGCAAGTCGGCGACCTCCATGCCGCCATCCAAAAGCGCCAAACCGAGCCCTTTCCCACCACCATCGGCAACTTCGAGTGCACAATCTCAGTCGACGATGTCGACCGGGTGGTGGACCTTATCGTGGCGAACGGGGGCGAGGTGACGATGCCGAAAGTGACCATCCCGACCGTCGCCGATATCGCGCGAGTGAAGGACTGCGAAGGCAACATATTCAGCGTGGCGCGCTATCTTTAGAGTTATGCGCGAACCGCCCGAATACATCGAATTCCTTGCCCCCTACTCTCCCGAGATTCAGACCCTGGCTCGCGCTCTCCGCGTTCGCATGCTGGAACTCCTGCCTCCTTGCATCGAGACCATCTGGGATGCGACCAACGCCGTTGGCGTGGCTTTTGGTTTCACGGAGAAGAACGCCGATCACTTCATCCATCTGCCGGTCTACAGCAAGTACGTGAACATCGGCTTCTCCCACGGCGCCGCCTTCCATGATCCCGAGGGTCGCTTG
>JBKJIP010000359.1:0-2897 GCA_046598515.1 Fimbriimonadaceae bacterium
GCAGATGCCGATCGTGCCGATTCCGGCGGCGGCCAGGTAGGGCAAGGCGGCCGATCCGAGGCCGCCGACGCCGACGATCAGGACACGGGCCGCTTTCAGCTTCTCTTGACCGGCCAAACCGACTTCTGCGAGGATGGTTTGACGTCGGTACACATCGGCCTCGGTGACCGCTCCCTGAACACCGACCCACTCAGAAGGACCATCCTCGTAGTGCTCCTTCTTCCAGATTGGGACTCGCCTTTTGAGTTCATCGATAATGAAGGCGCAGGCTTTGAAAGCTTCGCCACGGTGGGCGGCGGCGACGCCGATCCAGACCGCGCATTCGCCGATTTCGAGGAGTCCGACGCGGTGAATGACTCGGGCGTCTTGCAAGCCGAACAGGCGGGTGGCTTCCTCGAGGATGTTCTGGCCTTCGGTGACGGCGAGGTCTCCGTAGGCTTCGTATTCCAAGCGCAGGACGGGGCGTCCCTCATTGTGATTGCGGACTCGACCGTCGAACGTGACGAACCCGCCCGCGGCGGGCGCAGCGAGTTCTTCGGGGACGATCGGGTCCTGGGTTAAGCGGAACAAACCAGTTTCGATTGTGGTCGATTTTCCGCGACATTGACCAGGCTTGAAGGTTCAAGAAAAGCTGCCCTGCGAGGCACGTTGGAGCCTGTTTCATTGTGTCTTTTTGAAGAGGGCGGCGGATGTATTGTGCCGCCGTGGCCCAACTCTCAGGTTCAACCAAGGCTGCCCGCGGGGCACGATGCATCCCCGCGCTCCATGAAAGTTCCCTGTTTCAAACGCAAAGCAACGGCCTCGTTGCATCCTCGCACTCCCTTGGCTCTTCGGCTCCCTACGCGCCATCCCTATTCCTGGATATTGTTTAGCGATCAGCCATTTGGGCGACTTCGGAGTAGCGGCGCAGACCGATATGGTCGACCCACTTTTCCTCTCGCGGGATTGGCTTTGCGGCGGAGCCGGATAGGGTGCGGGGGCCGAAGGGTGTGTAAGCGGGCACGTTGCCGGGGCCGGGATCGAAATCATCATCTTCTGGATTTCGAAGGTCTAAGCGCAAATAGAAATCTTCGGCGGAAATGGGTGCTCCACGGCCATCGGGAGCAACCATCGGAGGGAAGAGATCTTCGAAGCTGGGATTGAGGATTTTTAGAAGGGTTTTGAGCTGCTTTTTGCTCATTCTCTTAAGGCCCTCCATCTCGGCGAAGGCTTCGCGGGAAGTCGGGAATGCCTCGATGTGCACCAAGTCGGCACGGCCATTTTGTCTGAGGCGAGACAGATCGTGCGGAACATTCCGCGAGCAGAGGATTTGCAGTTTGCCGTACTTACTGCGAACGATCCAGACGAACGTTGCGCGCGCCATCGCACCGTTATTGTACGGGCTCCGAGGGCCTGATTCGACCATTCTTATGATTTTCTGATGCTTTATCTCGCGCTCGCCCCGGCGGCCATGAGGCCGAAGAAGCCAAGGAAAAAGAGGAGCCCGAGGCAGGCGCCCGCGATCGAGAGAATCGTTACAATGATGCCAAGAATACGGCCGACTTGGATCATCCCTTCCTCACTTGGATCGGCCGCGCCGCGCCGCATGTCGTCGAGGGCTTTGTTACCAAGAATCCATGCCGGTAGGCCCGTCAGAAATCCGAAGCCGGCAAAGCCCAGTATGCCCAGCACGAGAATCAGAACGCCATTTCCCTTGTTCATCCCACCGGTTGTTACCCAATTGCGTTGTGGCGGGTTGCACAGGCGGGACTTTCGCTACGCCGCGAAGTCCTAGCCCCTAGCTGGTCGGCATGCCACACGAGGGCGTGTGGCATGACCAGACCCCGCAATGCTTGGCGATGTTCTGGCCCCGGGCTGGTCGGCGTGCCACACGAGGGCGTGTGGCAAGAACAGACCCCGCGATCCGCGTAGAACATGGCTCGGTTGAAAGCTGGTCGGCGGAATGGCGGAAACGTTTCTCCTAGATTCAATGGGAGCTAAAATCACATATGCCCTTTGACCACGATCCAGAGATTCGGCGCGCGTGGACGCCGCCGACTGATTTCTACACGGATCGGGCGGTCTATGAGGCTTCCGTGGAGAAGATTTTCGCGCGGACTTGGCAGTTTGTGACCGACGTGGAGCATGTTCGCGTGCCGGGGCAGGTTCATCCCTACACGCTCCTCGAAGGCTGCCTCAACGAGCCTCTCGTTCTCACGAGAGATCGGAACGACCAGGTTCACAATTTGAGCAACGTCTGCACCCATCGGGGCAATCTTGTGGTCGAGGGCGGCGGGAACATGAACACGTTGCGCTGCCGTTATCACGGGCGGCGGTTTGGGCTTGACGGTGCATTCCAGAATATGCCGGAGTTCGCGGAGGTCGAGAACTTCCCCGCTCCTTGCGACCACCTTGCCGAGGCGCCGCACGCGGTTTGGGAGAATCTCATCTTCGCCGGGATCAACCCGGCGGCACCCTTCGAAGAGGTCTTTAAACCGATGATGGACCGGGTCGGTTGGCTCCCATTGAGAGAGGCCAAGGCGTATCCGGCGCGCAACCGGGAGTTCCTCATTAAGGCGCACTGGGCGCTTTACGTCGATAACTACCTCGAGGGATTTCACATTCCGTACATCCATGCCGCGCTTAACGACACTCTCAGCTACGGTGACTATGGCTACGAGAAATTTGAATATGGGAACCTGCAGATCGGTGTTTCGAGCGGAGGCGAGGATGTCTTTGATCTCCCGTCCGATTCACCGGATCATGGAAAGGCAGTCTCGGCTTACTACTTCTGGTTCTTCCCGAACCTGATGTTCAACTTCTATCCATGGGGGCTTTCGATCAATGTCGTGCGCCCGCTTGGGCCCGATCTCATGAAGGTGAATTTCATCCCGTACGTTTGGGATGAATCCAAGTTG
>JBKJIP010000070.1:0-4831 GCA_046598515.1 Fimbriimonadaceae bacterium
GACAATCCGCAGCGTGACCAAGTCGTGGGCGAGTTCTACGAGCTCGGCCTGGGCGACGTCTGGCCGGTCAGTGGCCTACACGGCCGCGGTGTCGCCGAAGTTCTCGACGAAGTCGTAGCCCTCCTGCCAAGCGTGGTGGAAGAAGAAGACCATCGTGAAGAAATCCGGCTCGCCATCATCGGCCGTCCGAACGTCGGCAAGTCTTCCATGCTCAATGCCTTCACCGGCGAGCAGCGCTCGATCGTCAGCGACATTCCCGGTACGACGCGTGATGCGATCGACACCGTCATCGAATTCCAAGACGAGAAGTTCAGGCTCATCGACACCGCCGGCATCCGCCGTAAGGGCAAGATTCAGGGGACCGTCGAATACTACATGGTTAACCGTGCTACACGGGCCATCGAGCGTGCGGACTGCGCGCTGGTGATCGTCAACGGAGTCGAGGGCCTTACGGACGGCGACAAGCGGATCGCAAAACTCGCGCACGATGCTCATAAGGCCTGCGTCTTCGTGATCAACAAATGGGACCAGATGGAGCCTGGCGATAAGCTCACGAATACAAAATCGCCGCTCAAGAAGGAGATGATCAAGACCCTTCGTGATCAAATCCCCGAGCTGTCCTATGCCCCCATCGTCTTCACTAGCGCCATAGAAGGTCTCGGCTTAGAGCCCGTTCTCCGCACCGCCCTCGCCGCCCTCGAGAACTACTCGTTCCGAATTTCTACGGGTGCTCTCAACCGGCTCATCCAAGACGCGATGTTCCGCCGGCCCTATTCCAGCAAGGGCCGTGTCTTCAAGGTCTACTACTCGACCCAGATTTCGACTCGACCGCCTACGTTCGTGCTGTTCTGCAACAACCCGGACTTCATGCACTTCTCGTATCAGCGGTATCTGGAAAACCAAATCCGCGACAAGCACCCGCTCCAAGGCACCCCCATCCGCATCTTCACGCGATCGAGTCACGAGCGCAAAGAGTAGCCCTGTAGAGTGCTGGTAAAAAGCGGCGCGGGAGCGCCGCACTCTAAACTGGTTTATGCCTGAGCCTAGGTATGCCCTTGGAGTGGACTACGGCACGCAAAGCGTGCGTGCTCTTATCGTTGATGTGGTCAACGGCGATGAGGTCGGAACCGCTTCTTGGAACTACGCCACCGGCGAAAAAGGGGTGTGGATCGATCCGAGCGATCCGCATTTGGCTCGCCAGAACCCCCAGGATTACATGGACGGGTTTGTCGCTTCCGTCTCGGAAGCACTTCGGGCATCCGGAGTAGATCCGGCATCCATTGTCGGCATCGGGATCGACACAACCGGCTCGACGCCGTTGCCCGTCGATGCGGAAGGTTGGCCCTTGGCCCTGGGGGAGTTCAAAGGCAATTTGCACGCGATGGCGTGGCTCTGGAAAGATCACACCGCGCACGCAGAGGCCGCGGAGATTACGGCGCTGGCCGAAGAGCGGGGCGAGCCCTACCTCGCGAAGTGCGGCGGGACATATAGCTCAGAGTGGCTTTGGTCGAAGATTCTCCGATGCACTCGGGTTGCCCCAGATGTGGCTACCGCCGCTCACTCTTGGGTGGAAGTTCAGGATTGGATTCCCGGCTGGATCACGGGCAACTTGCGCAATGACCGGCTGAAGCGCGGAGTCTGCGCGGCGGGTCACAAGGGCATGTATCACCCGTCATGGGGCGGCTTACCATCCGTAGATTTCCTGAACGCGCTCGATCTGCGTCTCGGGGAACTGCGTGGCCGGATGTTCGACACCGCTTACACCGTCGACCAGCAAGCGGGAACGCTAACGGAGGAGATCGCGGCCCGAACCGGCCTCGTGGCGGGCACTCCCGTGGCCGTGGGTGCGTTTGATGCCCATCTCGGCGCCGTGGGCAGCGGCGTGCGGCCAGGCTCGCTGGTGAAGATCATGGGGACGTCCACTTGCGACATCATGGTTGGCGGGGCCGACACACCGGACATACCTGGCGTTTGCGGCATTGTTCCGGGCTCCGTCCTTCCGGGGCTCATGGGGATCGAAGCCGGGCAGTCGGCGGTTGGTGACCTCTTTGAATGGTGCGCCAGCAAGCTCGGTTCCGGTGACCACGGATCTCTAACCCAGGAAGCTCTTAAGCTGAAGCCAGGAGAATCTGGGTTGATCGCGCTCGATTGGAACAATGGCAATCGAACGATCCTTGTGGATCCGCGCCTATCGGGACTTATCCTCGGTCAGACCCTGCATACCACCCAAGCTCACATTTATCGGGCTCTCATCGAGGCGACGGCCTTCGGTGCCCGGAAGATTATTGAGCGAATCGCCGAGTACGGCGTGGCCATCGAAGAGATCATCGCCTGCGGCGGGATTGCGGCGAAGAGTCCCCTCGTCATGCAGATCTATGCCGACGTCTGCAATCGGCCGATAAAGATAAGTCGATCGGACCAAACTTGCGCATTGGGAGCAGCTCTGTGCGGCGCCGTGGTGGGCGGAGCCCACCCTGACTTCGAATCGGCGACCGCCGCGATGACGGGGGTTCGCGAAGAGGCATACGAGCCCAATCCCGTTGCGGCCGCTGTTTACGATCGGCTGTTTGCCCTTTATTCGAAGCTTCACGACGGTTTCGGCATTTCGGGGACGACGAGCAACTTCTCCAAGGTGATGAAGGAGTTACTCGAGATCAGAGAAGGGTCACCCGCGATCTAGGATAGAAGCGCCGAACTCAACCCGGGCTCGCAGGTTTCATCGGATCGCAACTTGAACTGGTTCCCCGGTGTACACTCCAGCCGATGCCGACCGTATCCGTGCGCATTCCTCAAATTGGTGAGGGACTTCAGGAGGCCCGCCTCGTCGCCGTCCTCAAGAATCCCGGCGACCACGTCCGAAGAGACGAGCCGATCTACCAGATGGAGACCGACAAGGCCGTCATGGACGTCGAATCGCCCTACGAAGGCATTCTCGTCGAGTGGCTTGCTCCGGTCGACACGATCCTCCCCATCGGCGGCGAAGTGGCCCGCATGGAAATTGCCGACGGTGTTGAAGTCGCGGCTCCCACTCATGGCGCACCCACGCCTATAGAGAGCATCCAAGATGGTTTTGTTTCTGCTCCAGTAGAGGAGTCCCCAGAACCCGACGTCGCGGAAGTCGCACCGCAACCGGCACAAGCCCCGGCGGGAACAAACATTGTCAGCGTACGGATTCCGCAAATCGGAGAAGGTCTTCAGGAGGCCCGCCTGGTCGCGACCCTCAAAAACCCCGGGGATTTGATCCGGAGGGACGAGCCGATCTATCAGATGGAGACGGACAAGGCGGTCATGGACGTAGAGTCGCCCTATGAGGGCATCCTCGTCGAATGGCTCGCGCCCGTCGATACGATCCTTCCGATCGGCGCTGAAGTAGCCCGCATGCAGGTCGAGGGGGCCGTCGATGAAGCGCCCGCTGGGCATGGCGCTCCCGCTGCCGCGCCTCCGACAGCTGCTCCTATGGAGTCCGCTCCCGCCGCGAGTTCGGCCGCGACCGGAGACTCTCGGAATCTTTCGCTATCTCCCCGCGTTCGCGCCTATGCCCGTGAAAAGGGACTCAGCGACGAGGTTCTGGCCACGCTTAGCCCCGCTTCCGGCCGGATGATGGAGACGGACATTGACGCGTTCCTAGCCCGTGGTTCGGCCCCGAGTGCCCCGCCTCCCGTGTCCGAGCCGGTGTTCACCGCTCCCCCGATCAGCGAGCCTCAGGTAGTGAGCCCCGTCGCTGCGCCGGAACTGCCCCCGATCGTCCCGAGTGTGCCAGTTGCTCCGCCTCCCGTCGCCACCGGTGTTCCCGCCCCGTCCCCGGGCGGCGAATACGAAGAGCGACAAATGGGGTCGAAGCAGCGGATCATGTCCTCTCGGCTTATGCGCGCAAACCAGCTTGTCGTGCCCGGCACGATGACGGTCTGCATGAACTGGGAAGCCATGGAGAATCTGCGCGCTCGCTACAAGATGCGTGGCGGCGATTTCCAGCCTTCCGCCTTCACGATGTTCGCCTATGCTTGCGTCCGGGCTCTCGCCGAGTTCCCCGCGTTCCGAACCGCGCTCCGTGGTGAAGACACGTTGCGAACTTACGAGCACGTCAACCTCGGTATCGCTGTCGCTCTCCCCGGCGATGAACTGGTGATCGCCGTCGTGGACCGAGCGGATACGCTTTCCTGGCGCGAGTTTGCCCAGAAGATGCGCGATCAAATCGCCCTTGCTCGGAACGGCCAAGATCAAGCCCATGAAGGTGTTACCGTCAGCCTGACGAACATGGCCCACAACGGCATTCGCGATGCCGTCGCGGTCGTGGTTCCTCCGTCTGTCGCCACCGTTTTCTTGGGCGAGTCCTTCAACGGATTGGCTCCGAATTCGCTGGAAGTGAAGCTGCAACGCTGCGCGAATCTCGGAATCACCTTCGATCATCGACTCATCAATGGAGTTGGCGCGGCAAACTTCCAGAATAAGATCAAGGAGAACGTCGAGTCCATCGGCATGCTCATCAATCTCGAATGAAACCCATCATTGGAATAACCGGAGACGTCGACGTCGCCGTCGGCAACGACAGGAATGGCGGCGGCAAGGTTCAGTTGAACTTCAACTACGTTCAGGCCGTTGTGGATGCTGGCGGCGTTCCGCTGATCATCCCGCCGCAAGCCGATATGGCGGCGGTGGCCGCTCTGCTTGATGGTCTGCTGATTCCCGGCGGCGCGGATATAGATGCGGCCGAGTTCGGCGAGGAGAACCATCCGGCCGTGGATCCGGTGGCGAAGGAACGGTTTCAGGGCGAAAGAGCTCTTTTCGCGGAGATCAGCCCCAAACTGCCGGTCCTGGGGATCTGTTATGGTTG